>CAZLOF010000124.1:1012-10095 GCA_964560745.1 uncultured Thermoflexus sp. | reverse complement strand
GCGATATCCCCACTCCTCTCTTTGGCAGTGGGAGGCTGCAATTCTCTTAATTCTTACACTTTCCTGCCTTTTTTGTATAGGGCAAGTTTCTAAAAGATGAAGGGCCGATTTTACTATCTCTCCCTCAAGCGTAGGCTTGAGGGAGAGATAGTAAAATCGGCAAAACCTTTTATCAACATAGAATCTGTTCTATCATACAAAATGCGGGTCGTGGTTTAATCGACCCCATGAAACTCGCTCCGTCAATCTTAACTGCCGATTTTGCCAATTTGGGCCAACAGGTGCAGGCCGCCGAACACGCTGGGGCCGATTGGATGCACCTTGATGTGATGGATGGGCATTTTGTGCCCAACCTTAGTTTTGGTGCTACGGTATGTGGCGCTGTGCAAAAAAGCTGCACCCTGCCCTGCGAAGCCCATTTAATGGTGAGCAACCCTGACCCTTATTTAAAGGATTATGCGGCGGCTGGCATGAAGCGCGTGATTGTGCATGTTGAGGCTTGCGCCCATCTCTATTCAACCTTGCAGCAAATAAAGGCGTTGGGGATGCAAGCGGGCGTGGCGCTTAACCCGCTTACACCATTGGCTGCGCTCGAAGATGCTTTGCCGTTGCTCGATCTGGTGCTGATCATGTCGGTTGAGCCGGGGTTTGGCGGTCAAGCCTTCATTCCAGCGGCATTAGGGCGCATTGCGCGGATGCGGCAGATGTTAGATGCGATTGGCTCACAGGCCGAGATCGAAGTAGACGGTGGCGTAAATGTCAGCACCATTCGCCGTGTGCGTGAGGCCGGGGCCAGCATCGTGGTGGTGGGGTCGGCGGTTTATTCGCCAAAATATACGGTGGCCGATGGCATTGGGCGGCTGCGCGTGGCGATGCGGGGTGAGGTGCTGACGCATGACGATGCAGCGACTTTGATGCAGGGTTGCGCCCAGCGAATGGCTGAAATTGCACAACAGGCCATTGCGACACGCGGCGTATGCCACATTGCCCTGAGCGGCGGCAGCACCCCCAAAATGTTGTATGCCACCTTGGCCTCGGCCCAATGGCAGGGGCAATTGGATTGGGCACGCATACACGTTTGGCTGAGTGATGAGCGCAATGTGCCGAGCGATGACGCTGACAGCAATTTTAACAGCGCCAATGTCGCCCTCATTCAGCCTTGTCAGTTGCCAGCCCAAAATGTGCATCGGGTGCAAACCGAGTTGGGGGCGGCGACGGCAGCGGCGCATTATGAGGCCGAGGTCATCGCGCATTTAGGGGCAACCCCCAAGTTTGACCTCATTTTGTTGGGCATGGGTGACGATGGGCATACGGCTTCGCTTTTTCCGGGCACCTTGCCCGCCATTGCCGCCGAGCGGCTGGTCATTGCGCATCGGGTCGAGAAGTTGAACGCCGAGCGCATCACCTTTACACCCAAGTTGATTAATGCCGCCCGCGAGGTGATGTTTATCGTGAATGGCGCATCGAAAGCCGCCATGCTTGACCGTGTGCTCAACGGCCCCTATCGCCCAAATGACCTGCCATCGCAAATTGTTATGCCGGTGGCGGGGCGGTTAGTGTGGCAGGTGGCAAAGTAGCAGGGGCAGGGTTGCAGGGGGCAGAGTTGCAGAGTTGCAGGTTGCAGCGTTGCAGGTGGCAGGTGGCAGGTTAAGTTATACGTCATAAGTCAACAAATTAACCGCAACTTGCCCCTTGCCACTTTGCCACCTGCAACTTTGCCCCCCTGCCCCCCTACCCCTCACAACAAACTCGTCGGATCAACATCAACAAAACACCCACTAGGAATGTCGAGCTTGGCGAGCAGGGTGCGGGGGGAATCGGTGCGGGCAATGATGTGCCAGCGAAAGCGTTTGTTGCGGCGAGCAAAATAGGCCGGCGCGGGGCCGATTAAGCTGCTGGGTTGGGCCAGCACTTGGCGCAATTGCCGCCCCAAGGCCTCGCATTGTTGGCGGGCTTTGTCTTCGGTTTCATCTTCAAATTCAAAGCGCACCAGCCGCGTAAAGGGCGGCAAATCGAGCATACGCCGATTGCTCAATTCATATTTGGCAAACCCTTGCACATCGTGATGTTTGGCATGGGCAATCGAGGGGTGATCGGGGTTATAGGTTTGCACAATCACGCGCCCCTTCAACAGCCCACGCCCAGCCCGCCCAGCCACCTGCTCGATTAGGTTAAACACGCGCTCAGAGGCGCGGAAATCGGGCAAAAACAGCCCGACATCGGCCAACACCACGCCCACCAAAGTCACCATCGGCAAGTCAAGCCCTTTGGCAATCATCTGTGTGCCCACCATAATATCGGCCTGTTGATTCATAAAGCGCTCTAATAACAATTTCTCGGCCCCGCGACTCGAAGCCGTGTCTTTGTCCCAACGCACAATGCGGGCCTTAGGGTGTAGCTCGTGAATGGCTTGCTCGATACGTTGCGTACCGATGCCAATATAGCGAATCCGCGGGCTTTTGCAAGCCGGGCACAGCTTGGGCACGGGTTCGCTGTGGTTGCAATGGTGGCATTTTAAGACCTGAGCGCTAGGAGCCGAATGCAGGGTGAGCGGCACATCGTCGTTGGGGCAACGCACAGCGTGCCCACAATCACGGCATACCACGCACGATGCCAAGCCGCGCCGGTTGAGAAAAATAATGGCTTGTTCGCCTCGGCTAAACGTGTGCAATAACGAATCTCGCAAGGCCACGCTAAACATGCTGGTGTTGCCCGCCCGCAACTCGGCCCGCATGTCTACCACTTGCACATCGGGCAAGGGTTGATAGACCAATTGCGTGATCTCTGGTGTTGGGCGTTCGGGTTGCACCTCGGCTTTAATGCCCAGCCGCGCCTGTTGGTCGGCCACACGGTTTGCATGTGCCCGCACCCGATTGGGCAGCTCTAACAATTTTAAGGGTGGCGTATCGGCGTTTGGGTTGATGAAATTGACGGCGTGCCACACCTCAAGCGAGGGCGTGGCGCTGCCATAAATAAGCACGGCGTTACTCATTTTGGCGTAATGGGCAGCCACGCGGCGGGCATCATAGGCGGGTGATTTGTCTTGTTTGTAGCTCGATTCATGTTCTTCGTCCAACACGATCAACCCGACATCGGGGACAGGCGCAAATAAGGCCGAGCGCGCCCCCACCACCACCGGCAATTCGCCCGAACGAATACGCCGCCAGGTGTCAAAACGCTCGCCATGGCGCAAGCGGCTGTGAATAAGCGCGACTTTACCCGGAAACCGCTCTAGAAAGCGGCGTGCGGTCTGTGGGGTGAGGCTGATCTCTGGCACCAGAATAATCACGCCACGTTTTTTGGCGAGTGTCGCCTCAACCGCCCGCAAATACACCTCGGTCTTGCCGCTGCCAGTCACCCCACGCAACAAAAACTGAGAATGGGTGATTGGAGAATTTACAATTTCATCTGTATTCTGTATTCTTGGCTCTTGACTCTTAACTCTTGATTCTTGGCTCTTGGCTCTTGCTTCTTGATTCTCAATCGCCATTCTCACCGCCTGCCATGCCGCCGCCTGATCGGGCGTGAGCGGAGGCGGGGTTTTGAGCACAAAATCAAGGTCCGAGAGTGGGTCGCGCCAGCGCTCGGCATCGCCCATCGTAACATAATCTTGCGCCTGCAACCACGCCAAATCGGCGCTAGTGGCGCTGGTTTCAGCCGATAACCAATCGGCCCACGCAATGCCATTGCGATGTTGTAAATAGCGCAAAGCGGCAGCGCGGCGGCGGGCCGGGGCTTTATCATCGCGCTCCAAATTGCCCAACACGATATCGAATGTCACCGCCGAAATCATCAATTGCACCAACGTTTTGCGCACCACTGCCACCTTGGGCGGGGCTAAGGTCGAGGCACGGGCGATCACCCCTTTTTTAACCATCCCCTCCAGCAATTCGTGCCATTCGGTTACAGCCATTTTGCGCAATACTGTGCGCAGCTTGGCCTCGGTGGCGGGGCCGCGCCCACGCAATAAATTAAAAATTTCGGTTTGGGGGTTTAATAATTCTGGTTTTTGGTTGGCAGTTGGCGGCGTAAGTGCCTCATACACATTGGCAGAACTGGGCGTTAGACCGGGTGGGATCATCATGGCACAGGCGCGGCCAATTGAGGTGTAATATTCGGCGGCGATCCAGCGGGCCAAAGCGATTTGTTGGGCGTTTAGCGCTGGTTGTGAGTCGATCAAACTATGAATCGATTTGAACTTGAGGCGTTGGCCTTTGTCATCGGTTGGCTTATGGTTTGGCGGCCATTGTTGAATGATGATGCCGGTGGTGAGGGTGTTGCGCAGCGGTACGCCAACGATTACGCCCACTTTCGCTTGTGCTTGCATCGCATCGGGCACACGGTAACTGAGGGTTTGATCAAACGCATTGGTGAGCAGGGCAACTTCAACAAAAGCAGACATACATCGCTACTATACTTCATGGTATAAACTGCTATCACTTACAAAGATGGGAAATTTAAAACGCTACATTGCATCGGCGTTGATGCTGTTGTCGGTGCTCATTGTGGGGTGTTCGCGCTTGCAAAATGGGGGGCCGCCGAGCAGCAACTTAGGGCCTACCCTAACCCCCTTGGTATTGCCGTCGGTTACACCCATTTTGCCGACCGAAACCCCATTCCCAGAGCCATTAAGCCCGCAGCGGGTGCGTTGGGGCACGGGCGAGGGCTTCCCACCGGGCATTTGCCTCAATACCTGTAATGCCAAATTCATCGCGTGGGCCGACCTCAAACCCGAATTAGAAGCCAAGTTGTTGCCGCTGGTTGGGCAAGTACCTGCGGGCAGCAAACTAAACCTGATTTTAGCCGACAGCGCTCGCGCTATTTATATTGTGCGGGTGGTGGCCCCCAATGGCGCACAATTTGCAGATGTATGGCTGGGTGGCGACCCTTTGTCTGGCTGGGTGTGGGATGGTCTGATTCGGGTTGGGCCATCGGTGGCGCCGGTGCAAGTGTGGGCGGTGGTGCAACGCTATTCTGATAATACCTATCGACGGGTGCGTTAACACTTAATCGCGTAACTGCCACGCGATAACCATCGCGCCGATACACGAGGCAATCATCAACCAAAGTAGGGTTGCGCTGGCATTGGCCCCCACAAACAAAGTAGAAACAAATGGCCCGGCATTTTGCGCAATGCCAGCCACCATAAATAGCACCCCGTTATAGCGCCCAATTTGCTCGGGCGGTGAAACTTTTAAAGCCCAAGGCGGCACAATGGGCGAGAAAATAGTCTCGGCCAGCCCGATGATGCCGGGTGTAATGACAACCAAAAATAACGGCAATTGGCCTTTGGGCAACACACCAGCCAGTAGCATAAAGCTCCAACCCAGCACAATCCCAGCATACATCAGCACCAAGGCCTTGCGGCTAGCGATGTTTCTTAACCAGCGCATCACTGGCATTTGCAACAATGCAATCACAATGGTATTTAACCCCAAGGCATAACCCAACTCACGCGGGGTTGCACCCACATCTTGGGTGGCATATAACGGCAAAAAGCTGTTTTGTTGCGACACGTTGCCCCAAAACAACAAATTCATCAGGCACAACAATACAAATGGGCGATTGCGCAACATGCCTCGCCATATATTGTCGGTGGGGGCGCTTGGCTGGCTGCGGGTTGATTGGGCTTGTGATCGCAACGTTTGGCGGTCATCGCGTATTTGCCATGTCATGATGATAAACAGCAAGGCAAACGCAGCTTGCGTGTAATAAACCGTTTGAAAAGTGGCAATATTATTAATATCAATTAAAAAGCCGCCCAGCAACCCACCCAACCCAATGCCAAGATTAATCCCCGCATAGTTAAGTGAATAAGCGCTGCTGCGATGTTCTTCTTTCACACGCACCCCTAGCAAGGTGCTGAAGGCCGGAAAACGTGCCGATTGTGCCATTGTCGAGGCGACCCAGACCACAGCAGCGATAGCAAGGGTGCTGACATGCGCAAAAGCGATTGAGCCAAACACCGTAATAATATTGGCGGCAAACATCACCACCCGTGCGCCATAACGATCGATCATCACCCCAGCAAGGGGCGAAATGGCGAGGCCGAGCAGACCAGCAAAAGTCAACATCGCTCCAGCTTCATTCAGGGCAATGCCTCGGGCACTATTTAAATAGATTAACGGGTATTGCAAGCTCAGACCAAACCCCACAAAGGTGATGACATTGGCAATGAGCAAGCGGCGTGCTTCGGGGCTATATTGGTTTAGCATGAACATGGGAGAGTAGTGGATAGTGATATACCCCGTCTATTTTGAAACCTATAGGCCAAATGTGAACGGGTAAAAATATGACCTTGATGTAAATTTGTAAAAGATTACGCCCGAATAGCGATCAATCGCTATTCTACATAACAACGCCCCATAAATGGGGCTAAAATAACCCGCGATAGCGGGTGTTGTTAAGTAGCACGAGGATTGATCCCCGTGCGGACACGATACGCCAAATTTTGTCGTTTATTAGGACGTGTAAATTAAGCCAGCCTGTCAAAACTACGGGTTTCTTCGCAGACGGGGTTTAGTTATAGTCGATAGTAGTGGTTAGCGCGTTTTTCTCCGCTTAATATCCCACTATCCGCTATCTACTATCTGCTATACATCGTGACGACGCAAGCGCCGCCGAGACCGATATTATGTTGCAGGGCGATGTGCGCGTTTTCAACTTGGCGCGGGCCGGCTTGCCCACGCAATTGCCACACCAATTCGGCACATTGCGCCAAACCGGTTGCGCCCAATGGATGACCCTTTGACAGCAACCCGCCCGAAGGATTGGTGACCACTTTGCCACCATAGGTATTATCACCATCCCACACAAAACGCTCGGCCCCACCTTCGGGGGCCAAGCCCAATGCCTCGTAGGTGATGAGTTCGTTGGCGGTGAAACAGTCGTGCAATTCAACCACATCAAGGTCGTTGGGGCCAATACCGGTTTGGGCATAGACTTGCTGGGAAGCGGCGGCGCTCATGTCGTAGCCTACCACCTTCATCATTTTTTTGTCGTCAAAGGTTGAGCGAAAATCGGTGGTCATGGCTTGCCCGATGATACGCACACTGGTATTGAGATTGTGCTTGCGGGCAAAAGCCTCGCTGCATACCACCGCTGCCGCCGCGCCACAGGTTGGCGGGCAACATTGATAGCGCGTCAACACGCCCACCATTTTGGGCGAGGCCATAATTTCATCGACGGTTAAGGGTGTGCGAAAAATAGCGCGTTGGTTATAGCGGGCATGGTTGCGGGCTTTTTCGGTGATTTTGGCAAAGGTTTCGTTGCGCGTGTCATAACGCGCTTGATACTCGGCCCCCGCCATGCCAAACAACCGAATCGCCATCGGCGATTCTGAATGCCCATGCACTTGATCGACGATATCGGTAAATTTTGCCAATGGGCCGGGGCGGTCATTGAACACATATTGCAAGGCCCCGCGCAACATTTGCTCAAACCCCAGCGCCAAAACGCAATCGGCGATCCCACTCATCACCGCCTGCCGCGCCATATACAACGCCGTTGAGCCACTTGAGCAATTATTGTTGACATTGATGATGGGAATGCCGGTCATGCCCAATTCATATAAAGCCGCTTGCCCACAAGTGCTGTCGCCATACACATAGCTCACATAGGCCTGTTGAATGTGATCATAGCTAATACCTGCGTCTGACAGGGCATCACGCGCCACTTGCGCACCCATTTGGTTATAGGGCAACTCGGTGCCGGGTTTTACAAATGGGGTCATGGCGACGCCGGTAACGTAGACATTTTGGCTCATGTGGCTAGTATACGCAATACCAACAACACAAAATTAGGATGGATTAACCACCGGCAAGGCCTTTAGCCCACGAATTACCAACGACTTACGCCAACGCAACTGCGATACAGGCACAGCCAATTGCAAATTGGGCATCTGCTCAACAATGGCCGCCAGCGCAATTTGCGCCTCAAGCCGCGCCAAAGGTGCGCCCAAACAATAATGCGCCCCATTGCCAAACCCAAGATGCCGATTGTCTTCGCGCATCAAATTTAGCACATCGGGCTGCGCAAACCGCCGCTCGTCATAATTGGCCGAAATAATGGCCCCGCCCACAAACGCCCCACGCGGAATCGCCACCCCGTGCAACGTCATCTCCGTCGTCGCATAGCGTTCAGTGCCCAATGATACCGGCGAGGTATAACGCATCAACTCTTCAACCGTGCTACGCAACAAGCCATCTCGATTGGCCGTGCGACCTTTTACCGCGTCATGCAACAGCGCCCATTGGTCGGGGTGTTGCAGCAGCGCCAACACCCCGCTCGAAATCAAATTCACGGTTGTCTCGAAACCCGCTGTGAGCAACAGCACCACCATCGCCAATACTTCATCGTCGTTCAATTGATCGTCGTTGTCTTGGGCCTGCACCAATGCCGTAATCAAATCATCACGCGGGTTGGCGCGTCGTTCAGCAATCAAATTGCGCAAATAGCCCATCAATTGCCACAAACTGGGGATCGACAGCAGCATATCAGTCATGTTGGTGTTGCCGACAAAAGCGGCGGCCCAACGCGCAAATTTTTGATAATCATCGGCATACACGCCCAATATCTTGGCGATCACCGTCACCGGCAAAGGCAAGGTCACCTGTTTCAACAGATCAACCGTGCCACCATTCGCACGGCTGGCCTGCAATGCGCTATCAATCAGGCGCTGGGTAATTTGGCTAATGTCTTGGCGCATTTGCTCAATCAGTTTGGGGGTAAATACGCGATGCACCAAATTGCGCAAACGGGTATGATCGGCCCCGTCTTGGTCAAGCATATTGTGCGTCAATGGGCGAATGAATGCTGGCATCCAAGGCTCTTTGACTGGTTTTTCGCCGGGTAAGCGCGGCACATTGGCTGGGCTTTTGACAAAACGCTCATCGCGCAATAGCGTAGCCACATCATCATAGCGCGTCAGCAGCCACAATGTGCGTTTGTCGGGCAGCGTAATGCGATGCACTGGGGCTTCATCGCGCAATTGGCGATAAAACGGATGTGGGTTGGCGTGAAAAGCCGGGCTGGCGATATTCATAAGATGGTTTACAACCAACGCCCCCAAGTCACCATAATAC
>CAZLOF010000124.1:0-1002 GCA_964560745.1 uncultured Thermoflexus sp. | reverse complement strand
GTATTGTTGTTGTCATATATTTAGGGTTGTGGGTAAAATAGAAATTATGGCAGGTGAGATTCACTAGAAACAACAAGTTTGTCGGCCAAAGCGCTAATCATCAAGGCAATGACCGATTCATAGGCTTCGCCAAAATCAGCCACATACAAAGTCGAGACAAAAATGCTGTGCATCAGCCCCGAAAACTGGGCGGGCGAACAGGCAATTTTCAAGCCGCGTCGCGCCCAAATCTCAAGAATTTCGCTATAAAACGTAGCATCTTCATCGACAGCTTGTGCCACCTGTGCACTCGATGCCTCGTGCAACAACATTTCAAAATCGCGCCGCTTAAAATTACGCAGCAAAGGGCTACCGCGATAAATGGCTAAAGACTCATGAAAAAAGGCTCGCACCTGTTCACACGGATCATGCCGCACCTGTGCCGCAGATTCACGCATCTTTTTGCGCAATTCACGCTCGGCTTCGCTAAAAAGCGTCATAAACAATTCATTTTTCGATGCAAAAAATTGGTAAAACGCCCCTTTCGAAATATGCGCTGCCTGCGCCAACTCATCGACGCTGATTTTGTGCAACCCCACCACAATCAATTGCGCCTCGGCATGAGCGAGCAATTTACTGCGAATGGCGGCGCGTTCGGCCTCAGAAAAACCTCGTGGCATAATTTTTGTGACTATTTACACTGTTTCAGTCATACAGATTATAGAAATGTCGATGACACAAGTCAATAGCGCCATATATTTATGACCGAGGGTCAAAGCGAATATGACTTGCGGTCATGGATGAGCGCTGTTACGGCTTAGATTGCCCTACACACGTAACATGAGTTACTAAAAAAACGCTTTCCTCGTGCGACAATACCTACCATGTCATTATTTACCCCGGGTCGCCCCAACGCCGATGAATATTTAGCATATTACGGGCAATATATTCAGCTTGTGCCAGATGGCAATATTGTCGAAATTTTGGGCAATCAGTTTGCCGTCACCCATCAATACACGTTAT
>CAZLOF010000123.1:3444-10110 GCA_964560745.1 uncultured Thermoflexus sp. | reverse complement strand
ATGTTAAGACTATACCGCAAAATAAATATTCGCCGATTTCACTATATCTCCCCTGCCTACGGCAGGGGAGATATAGTGAAATCGGCCAAAGATACCATGCGAAAAATAAAAAAAGCACTGTTAACAGTGCTTTTTTATTTTAAAAAAATAACTTAAGCTGTTGCAGCTTTTGCAGCAGGCTTAGCCTCGACACGACGTTCTTTCAAACGGGCCGACTTACCAGACAAATCGCGGAAATAATACAACTGCGCACGGCGAACCTTGGCATGTCGTAATACTTCTACCCGTTCAATACGGGGGGAGAACAACAAATACGTGCGTTCAACCCCCACGTTATTAGTTGCAATCCGACGCACTGTAAAGTTTGCATTTGCGCCACCACGGCGCAAACGAATAATGGTACCTTGAAACACCTGGATGCGTTCCTTATCACCTTCAACAATCCGCTGATGCACACGCACTGTATCCCCAGAACTAAGTTGGGGGATCTTGTCATTCTTAATTAAGCTCTTTTCGAGCGATTCGACGAGATTCATCGTTATTTCTCCATTTAGTAATTCAACAATCACAACTTGTGCCAAAAAAAATTACACAATTTGCCATTCTCAAATTACGCATCGGTTTAGCGCTTGGTATAAGTTGGGGCCTTGCGTGCACGCTTGAGACCCGGCTTCTTACGTTCCTTTTCGCGTGGGTCACGGGTTAAGAAACCAGCGGTCTTGAGCGAAGCGCGATATTCGGCATCGACCAACAATAGGGCACGAGCCACTGCCAAACGTGATGCAATCGCTTGACCAGTGATCCCACCGCCACCAACATGCACACTCACATTAAAACGTGCACTTGCGCCTGTCATTACCAATGGAGCAGAGACCGCAGCCACATCTTCGGTGCGGCTAAAATAAGTTGCGGCATCCTTATCATTAATAAGCACTTTGCCACTCCCACCCGCATAAAGCCGTGCACGTGCTGTTGAGGTCTTACGGCGACCTACACCTTCTACAAATTGAACTACGTCTGACATATTGCTGCAAATAAATTGTTTAGTGAACGATCACATCTCACAACCGCCCAACCATCCAACCACTAAATTGTCATCTCCTGAGGATTTTGTGACACATGAGGATGATCACTGCCACCATACACTTTGAGTTTTGTAATCATGCGCCGCCCTAAACGATTATGCGGGATCATCCCCCATACCGCTGCGCGAATGATCTTATCTACTTTGCCTTGTCCAAGCAAATTACCCAACGATTCTACTTTCAAACCACCGCCTGTATAGGTTGAGTGGCGATAATATTTCTTATCGTCCAAGCGATTACCGGTCACTTTGACCTTCGAGGCATTGACTACCACAACAAAATCGCCACAATCGACATTAGGCGTATAGGTTGCCTTATGCTTGCCAATAATAATCTTAGCAATTTTCGACGACAAGCGGCCGAGCGTCTGCCCATCAGCATTGACGACATACCAATTTTTCTTGATATCAGCCGCTGAAGCGGCGTATGTCTTATTTGTCACCATCGTTCTTACCTTCTCTCTAATAACTAACGTTCACCAAACATAACCCACAAGCAGGCGCCACCCCTTTTATAAGATCAGGATTACGCGCTTCAAGCATGCGATCTATATCTTCGACAGAATTTCTGTCACTTCCAATGCGAACTAATGTGCCAACAATGCGGCGCACCATGCGAAACAAAAAGGCATTCGCCTCTATCGTAAATCGTAATTCGCACAATGATACTTCTTGCCAATTCGCTCGAATGACTCGTCTAACCGTCGATTCACCCACAGTCGGAGAACCAAAAGCCCTAAAATCATGCTCTCCAACCAGACGTTCAGCAGCAATATTCATGTTACTAACATTTAAAGCCCACGGCACTTGCCACACATAATATCTCAATAAAGGATGCCGAGCCAAATCCATCCTCAATGTATATTCATAGGTGCGGCTAACAGCACTAAAACGTGGATGAAATTTCTCATCACAAATCTCAATTGACCGTATAGCCACATCGTCAGGCAAATTTGCATTTAATGCATATTGCAATCGATCTAATGGATGGATCCAATCAATCTCAAAAGCAATGACTTGCCCACTTGCGTGAACACCTGTGTCTGTTCTGCCAGCGCCAATAATTCCAACTGGTTTGCCACATATCTGTAGCAATGCAGCCTCAATCTCGCCCTGAACTGTTCTAACACTCGCCTGACGTTGAAACCCAAAATAATGAGTTCCATCATAGGCGAGTGTGGCACGAATCTTCATAGAGATTAAAGAGTTAGTATCCGAGTCTATAAACTCACATACCGCCTCTAAAAACCTCTCACAAAACTAAACCCACTCAATCAGTGCCATTGGGGCGTTATCGCCCTTACGCGGCCCTAATTTTGAAATGCGTGTATACCCACCTTTACGGTCTGTATAACGAGGTGCCAAATCCTGAAACACCTTACGCACTGTATCCACACCACCATTCACCTGCCCAGCCACCAAACGGCGAGCTGCAACCTGTGTTCCGGTATCCGCATCTACGGCTTTTTTTGCAATTGTAATAAGCTTTTCGGCCTGATTTTGAATGGCCTTACATTTTGTTTCGGTCGTTTGAATACGCCCATGCATGACTAAATCAGTCACCAAGCTACGACGTAAAGACGTGCGCTGTGCCGACGAGCGACCCAAATGATACCCAGCTATTCGATGTCTCATGATTAAGCAACTTCCTCTTCGCTCACGGGTTCTTCGCCTTGAATCAGATTCCGTGCACGTAATTTTTCTCTCAATTCCACCATTGACTTCTCGCCAAAGTTACGCAAGTTCGTCAACGACCCACCATGCTTCTCCATCATCTCCATCAACTCACCAATCGTTGAAATCCCTGTACGCTTCAACGAGTTATATACCCGTACGCTTAAATCAAGTTCTTCAATTGGTTTATTGCGTGATTCGTGTTGAATGGGTGGCAACTGAACCCCGATCCCGGGCGCAGATTCAACAGGCATAACAATCCCAGCGACCAATTTCAAATGCGTCACCAGTAACTGTGCGGCATAACCCAGCGCTTCATTTGGCCGAATGCTGCCATCCGTCCAAATTTCAAGCACCAAACGGTCATAATTGGTCATTTGACCAACCCGCGCAGCCTCAACTTCAAAATTCACACGTCGAACAGGGCTATAAATTGCATCAACTGGCAACTCACCAATAGGCAATCGTGCATGTTGTTCAGCAGGTGAATAACCACGCCCAGTGTCTACTTGAAACTCAATATCCAACCGTGCTTTCGATGAATCTGTTGTAAACAAATAATGATCACGGTTAATAATCTCAATTTCCGGTGGTGTCTGAATATCACCAGCAGTAACAACACCCTCGCCGCGCACTTCCAAGCGCATCCGAGCAGGCATATCACCCTGCATCCGCAAACGAATTTGCTTCACGTTCAGCATCAATTGCGTTACATCCTCTTTAACATTTGGAATGTCAGCAAATTCATGATGCACGTCGGTAATGCGCATTGAAATAATGGCAGCACCTTCGAGTGAACTATGTAGCACACGTCGTAACGAATTACCAAGTGTTACGCCATACCCCTGCTCCATTGGCCCAATCGTAAAGCGGCCATAGTCGCGAGTCAGAATGGTGCTTTCGACTTTAGGAAATACAAATGCTTGTGACAATTTGCCCCCACACCTTCAACTTCCTTATTTAATAACAACAATACAAATGTCTAAAACAAACTCGTATTGTGCAATTTAAGAAATTGAAGACTAGAAATTAGCGCGAGTAGTATTCCACTACGAGCTGTTCCTTAACAAGGACTTCGATTTCATCGCGCTTTGGCAAAACGCGAACCTCAGTCACCAACCCATTGCGATCAGCCATCAACCATTGCGGTGTTGTTGGCGATTCTTTATCGGCAACCAATCGGGTCCAATATTCCAACTTGCGACTTGATTCGCGCACTGTAATCTTGTCACCCGGTTTTACCAAATAGGATGGGATATTCATTGGGTGACCATTCACATTAAAGTGGGCATGGTTAACCAACTGACGAGCACCCGGACGCGATGTTGAAAACCCAGCACGATAAATAACATTATCCAAGCGACGTTCCAACAAAATCAATAATTCAGCACCTGTAACACCACGCTGCCGAGTGGCTTCGCGGAAATAACGGCGGAACTGGGTCTCAAGCACACCATAGATACGACGCACTTTTTGCTTTTCACGCAATTGAATAGAATAGTCACTGGGTTTTGTCCTTTTCCCTTTCAAATTTGGGCCATGTTGACCAGGCACAGTCCCACGCTTATTCATAGCACACTTGCTAGACAAGCAACGCGAGCCTTTTAAAAATAATTTATCGCCCTCGCGGCGGCACAATCTACAAACAGGTTCAATATGTCGAGCCATTTCTTATTTTTAGATTTTTGAGTTTAAATTTTAGATTTATAACACTTAGTTAGCCTATAAAACCAAAATCTAAAATCATAAATTTCTCTAGACGCGGCGCTTCTTTGGGGGGCGGCATCCATTATGAGGGACTGGGGTAATATCCGTAATTGACTTAACGCGCAAACCTGATCCCTGTAGCGCACGCACAGCAGACTCACGCCCCGGCCCCGGGCCTTTTACCAACACTTCTACTTCCTGCATACCATTGTCAACTGCCGAACGATATGCATTTTGTGCGGCAATACGGGCAGCAAATGGCGTACTCTTACGGTTACCACGAAACCCCGCTGATCCCGAGCTATTCCAACAAATCGTTCCACCCACTTTATCGGTGATTGTAATAATCGTATTATTGAATGTAGCAGAGATATGAACTTGTCCATATGCCACATTTTTCTTTGCGCGCCGTGGGTTGGTTTGTCGGCGCACTACTCGTTGCTTTTTCTGTTCAGCCATAATTAGATTTACGATTTACGATTTAACGATTTACGATTTAATTGTAAAAATACAATCACAAATCGTAAACCATAAATCGCAAATTTAAGATTACTTCTTCTTTGCACCCTTACGGCGACCGCGACCGGCGACCGTCTTCTTAATACCCTTACGAGTTCGTGCATTGGTGCGCGAGCGTTGGCCACGTGTGGGCAAGTTACGCTTGTGGCGCAGCCCTCGATACGAGCCAATTTCAATGAGGCGCTTAATATTTAATTGCACTTCACGGCGCAAATCACCTTCTACACGATATTCTTTTTCAATAATCTCGCGTAGCTGGGCTACCTCTACTTCGGTCAAATCTTTAATACGAGTCGCGGGACTAATTTTAGTGCGAGCCAGAATTACTTGTGCGTTTTGTCGACCTACCCCATAAAGGTAGGTTAAACCGATATCAACGCGCTTCTGTCGCGGCAAGTCAACGCCTGCAATACGTGCCATCTATCTCTTCTCCTAAATACTCTCTAGAAACCAAGTTTTTATGAACTAAAGAATCGGCTTCTGTTTGTTCTAGCCCTGTCGCTGTTTATGCTTGGGGTTTTCGCAAATAACGAAAATTTTTCCTTGGCGCTTTACCACTTTGCACTTTGGGCAGCGCTTTTTTACCGATGCTGAAACTTTCATATCAAACCTCTATCAACGCGTAATTTTACGCGCAAAAAACCGACTCACCTACCGGCGAGCCGGACTATCTCAATTTAAAACTGTTAACACTTCTGGCTCACCATCTGTGATCGCCACCGTGTGCTCAAAATGGGCGCTAAGTTTACCATCTTTTGTCGCAACTGTCCAGAGGTCTTTCTTAACTTTTGTTCCGGCAACCCCTTGATTGATCATAGGTTCCACCGCAATTGTCAAACCCGGACGCAACATAAAGCCATGATCCTCTTCGCCCGTATTCATTAAACTAAAGCCCTCATGTAGCTTACGCCCTACCCCATGACTGCTATATTCTTCAACCACGCTATAACCACGCCCGTGAGCAACCCGTTGAATTGCTGCACCAATATCTCCGAAGCGATTACCTTTACGCATAACAGCAATCGCACTCTTTAAACATTCCTGCGTCGTTAACATCAATTCTTGGGCATATCGGTTTACTCGCCCCACTGGAAAGGTGGTGGCAGAGTCGGCATGGTAACCTTTATAACAAGCACCAACATCTATTTTGACAATATCGCCTTCTTTTAACCGCCGCGCGGTAGGAATACCATGCACAATCTCATCATTTACCGAAGCACAGATTGTCCCCGGAAAGGGTGGCTGCCCTGCTGTTTTATCAGGGATATAACCCTTAAATGATGAAATTGCGCCATGTTTTGCAATAATATCGGCAGCAATTTGGTCTAGATCTAAAGTGGTAACACCCGGTTTTACATGATGCCCAATTTCGGCTAAAACCGTCGCAACAATATGACCTGCTTGCCGCATCAAAGCTAATTCTGGGGGCGATTTGAGAATTATCATGCCCTATACCTTCGCAATCGCTGCCAACAATGCCACGGTTACTTGGTCAACGGTTTGTTCGCCATCAATTTGACACAACAACCCTCGATCTGAATAATATGAAATTAGTGGAGCCGTATTTTTTTCAAATACTTTGACCCGTTCTGTCACCGTTGCTGGCTCATCGTCTGGACGGCGATATAGGGTTCCTGCACAATCATTTTTCTTACACACCTTGGCATCATTTGGTCCTAAAC
>CAZLOF010000123.1:0-3434 GCA_964560745.1 uncultured Thermoflexus sp. | reverse complement strand
AGGTATTACAAGTCCATCGATTGCTCAGCCGTTCGACCAACAACTCAGATCGCACATGCAAATAAGGCACAATTGTGATTGCTTGCCCAATGTTTTTGAGCATTGCATCTAATGCAAGGGCTTGAGGCTGTGTTCGCGGAAACCCATCCAAAATGAAGCCCGCTTGACAATCAGGCTTGCTCAAGCGATCTTGCACAATTTGAATCGTAAGATCATCAGGGACGAGTGCACCACTATCCATTATTGCAGCAACACGCCGACCTAGCTCGCTATCGCTTTTACGAATTCCACGGAACATATCACCACTAGAGATATGTGGAATATGAAACTGCTGGACAAGAATAGCCGCTTGGGTACCTTTGCCTGCGCCCGGTGCCCCTAACATAACAATACCGTTTTTCATTGCATTACGCCCCAATAACCCAAGACCAAATATTAACGAATAAAACCCTCGTAACGTCGCATCATTAATTGTGCTTCAAGCTGACGCATAGTATCGAGCACAACACCAACCAAAATAAGCAAACCAGCGCCATCAATCAACCGTGCACCGCCTGTTGCACCTAAGGGTGTCAAAAACTGTAAATTCGTAACGTAAGCAATACCATCAATAATATACGGCAAAATTGCCAACGTCGCTAAAAATAAAGCACCCACAATAGTTAAACGACGCATTACCTTTGTGATAAAGGTATCAGTTGTTTTTCCGGGGCGAATACCCGGAATAAAACCACCTTGTTTTTGTAGGTTTTCGGCAAGGCTTTGCTGTTGCATTACAACATCGGTATAAAAATAGGTAAACCCAATTACAAGCGCAAATAACATAATTGGGTAAAAAACTTGCACAAAGCTAGTTCTACCACCAATTCGTCCACCTGTAAAAATCTGAATTACACTTTGAGCAAAATTTTGGACACCAGCATCCGTGCTATTCGCAAAAAAGCCTGCGATAACCGCTGGAAATGTAAGCAACGCTTGAGCAAAAATCAATGGAATCATGCCTGTCGAATTCACCTTGAGAGGGATATGTGTACCTTGACCACCCATTACACGGCGACCGCGAACACGCTTACCATATTGCACGTTAATTCGTCGTTCTGCCTCTTGAATAATAACAATAGCAATGATCATGCCAACAAGAAACAGAGCAAATGAAATAAATGTAGCAACTCCAGATGCGGTGTCTGTAGCAGTCCCAAAGATAGAAGCAACACCGAATGGCAAGCGCGAAACAATGCCCCCGAAAATGATCATTGATAAACCTTGACCAATACCACGCTCAGTAATTAATTCACCAAGCCAAATTGCAAACATAGTGCCTGCCGTCATTGTCAAAATGGTAACAATTGTAGGCAAGATAAAAGCAGGGTCAGTTAAGCCCCAATTAGGCAATACGCGCCCCAATTGACCGCTACTGACACTTTGCCCAATGCTTTCAAAAATATTTACTTGACCAATTGCATTCAACATTGCCATTGGCACGGTAAAGATGTAAGTCAATCGGTTAATTTTGCGCCGACCTTGTTCCCCTTCTTTTGCCATTTCTGTCAAACGAGGAATAACAGGAATCATCAATTGGATGATTAATTGTGCTGTCACATAAGGGTATACCCCCATTGACAATACAGAGAAGTTATAAACCGAACCGCCTGATAGCAAGCTCAGCAAACCAACAAGGTTTCCTAATGCACCGGCTGACCCAGCATTAATATTTTCTTGAATCTGACGCAATAGTTCTACGTTCACACCCGGTACCGGAATATGCGAAACTAACCGATATATTGCCAGAATGAACACCGTGAACAAAATTCTGCCACGAAGTTCTGGGAGAAATAGCGCATTGCGCAGAGCTTCTAACATATTTAAAATTGAGAATTGAGAATAATATTGAAATGTGAGTGACGATAAATATCCTCAATTCTCAACCCTGATACAAATTATCGAACGCGATAACCGCCACGCTTTACTTCTAACTTGGTAACAGTCCCACCTGCTTGTTCAATTTTCTCTTTGGCAGTTGCCGAAAATTTATGAGCAGTTACTTTCAATGCCAAAGCAATATCACCATCACCTAAAATTGCAATATGTGAATCGCTATTATGGGTCAGTCCCATTGCTACCAACGCTTCTGGGGTTACCTCAGCATTAGCCTCAAACCGTTCAGCTAGGGTGCTAACATTAATTGGTGTATATACAATCTTGTATGGATTAGAAAAATTTACACCGCGTGCAAATGGCAATTTTCGAACCATTGGCATTTGACCGCCTTCGAAATAACCATTTTTTACGCCACCAGAGCGTGATGCTTGCCCCTTCTGACCCTTACCAGCTGTCTTACCTTGACCAGCCGAAGGACCTTGACCTTTGCGCTTCTTGCGCTTACGTGAGCCTGCTGCAGGCTGAATTTCATGTAATTTCATGTTGTAACTCGCTTTCGCTGACGCTACAACCAAAATATCGAATTGAAAATGCACAGTAATAAATTACATACATTCCCAATTCGTCATCTTGCGTTGTGCTTCTAATTTGAAATTTGAACCAAATGTTTAACCGCATTCACCATGCCGCGGATTTGTGGCACATCTGGGCGCTCAATAACCTGTCCAAGTTTTGAAAAACCAAGCGCCTTTAATGTCCGCTTTTGGCGAACATCATAACTAATTGCACTCTTGACCCATTTAATAGTCAATTTTTTTTCGCTAGTAATATCGCTCATTGCTTAAGCTTCTCCCACTGGTTTTGGAAATGGGCGCAAAGCATTCACTTCCTTACCGCGCCGCTTAGCTTCTTCGTCTAAATTCTTTAATTGCATTAAAGCATCAAACGTTGCATAAGTTGCATTCATCTTGCTGCCAGAGCCAAGAGACTTTGTCAACACATTTTGCACACCTGCCGCTACCAAGACAGCACGCACACCGCCACCAGCAATGACACCAGTACCAGGGGATGCTGGTTTTAACAACACCTTGGCTCCACCATACTTCATAATCACTTCATGTGGAATGGTGTGATCAAGTAAGTGAACTTGTTTCATACTTGTGCGTGCGCTATCTGTTGCTTTACGAATGGCATCTTGAACAGCACGGGCACGGCCTAAACCGATACCAATCTTACCTTTACCATCGCCAACAACAATCAAAGCTCGAAATGCAAAACGTCGGCCACCTTTGATTACTTTTGCAACACGTGTGATATCGACAATCTTCTGCTCAAAATCATCCACTGGGCGTTCTTGGCGTGGTCCCCCACGTCCTTCATTACCCATATTTGCAGCGGGATTGGCAGCATTTGCGTTACCGCGACCGCTACCTGGGCCACCACGCCCACCACCTGGGCCACGATTTCCACCGCCAGCACCACGGTTTCCACCACCTGGGCCACGATTTCCACCGCCAGAACTGCGATTTCCACCACCGGGGCCACCAGCACTGGGG
>CAZLOF010000122.1:0-10164 GCA_964560745.1 uncultured Thermoflexus sp. | reverse complement strand
TCCCCCGCCCAGCTGGGCGTGGCGGGGGATATCGTGAAATCGGCTAAAAACTCTGGAAAAGAATTTTATGGGTAGCTATATTTTTTGGAGGTACCCAAATATGTGGATGACTTGGTTTGAGACCTTAAGCCGAATTGGCTTATTTTTTGCCAGCGTGTTGTGGGTCGGTTTGCCTTTGGCATGGCGCATGATATCGCCTGATGCGGCTGCCAGTGGCAATGCGCCCTACAGCCCCATTCACCTGCAAAAATGGGTGGGCATGGCAACGGGTTTGTTTGCTATGGCAGCCACTGGGCTGTTTGTGATACAAATATTGGGCGTAGGCAGCGAAAATTTATCTTGGCCCTTGCTGCAATGGTTTGTGTTTGAAAGCGAATTAGGCTGGATGTGGTTGGCGCGGGTATTGATGGCTGGGCTAGCGAGTATATTTTTGCCAAAATTGGCGGTGTCGCGTTGGTGGTGGGTGGCTGCCACAACCGGGCTACTTACCCAAATTAGCATTAGTTTGGTCAGCCACACGGCAGCCCATTTTCCCGGGCCAGATGTCTTAATCGATTTTGGTCATTTATTGGGCAGCGCTATTTGGGCGGGCGGGCTTTTGGTATTGGCTACCCATTTACCCGAATGGCACACTGTGTCTGCTGAACGTGAGCGAAATGGCAAACGCGGCGGGGTGCGGCTCATTCGCAAAGTAACCCAGCGCTTTGCGACTCTGGGGATTGTGGGGGTTGGTTTGCTCGCTGCCAGCGGGTTAAGCTTAGTGGCCCTTCATTTGCCTGATCTAGGTGAATTGACCAAAACCCAGTATGGCGAAACCTTAATTATCAAGACTTTGCTGGCGTTAGGGGCGATGGTATTGGGCGGGGTGCATTGGCTGATTGTGCCGCGGTTTTTGCGCACACCAACCCATGCCCAAGGCTTCATTCTCAGTATTCAAATCGAAACCGCGATTGTACTTGGCGTATTGTTTTTGGCGGCGCGGCTCACGTCGTTGTCACCCGGCCACGATGCCCATCATACTGTCGAGGCTAGCTTGGCTGGCCCATTGCAAATAGGATCAGGCCTCATCTTAATTGGCGGTATCGCTGCTTTGGTTTGGCAATGGGATAAATCGGAATTAAACGCATGAAAAATCTTAAACTTCAACCTTTCGGCTTATGTTTGTTTGCATCATTTGTTTTTATGTTGGGTGCAAAGACCGCGTTGGCTCATGCTGAACCGGTTCAAACTTATCCTGCGGCTGGCGCCACACTGACCGAAGCGCCAAAGCAAGTCCGTATCATCTTTAGCGAAAAAATTCTAGCCCCGACGACAATCAAGGTGCTAGATAAAAACAACAAACAAATTGACAACAAAGATGGCAAAATTGACCCGACCGATGCCAATTCATTGACCTATGTTGTCACTTTGCCAGCGTTGCCCGATGGGGCATATTCGGTTGAATGGCGTTCATTATCAATTGATGGGCACACCGAATCGGGCAAATATGGC
Source organism: uncultured Thermoflexus sp. (assembly GCA_964560745.1). Taxonomy (GTDB): domain Bacteria; phylum Chloroflexota; class Anaerolineae; order J036; family Brachytrichaceae; genus AQU-03. The sequence continues at coordinate 8,673 of CAZLOF010000122.1, read as the reverse complement.
TTTACCCTCAAACTGGCGACCGTGGCACAGGCCACCGTCACCCCCACGCCAGCCCCTAACGCCACGGTCGCCAACCCAACCGCAACATTAGCGGCAATAATATCACCGACATCGCCGCCCATTTCAACCATGCCCCCGGCCCCAACGCTGGCCGTGGCTACGCCCACAACCATAGCCACCGTAGCTGTTTATACACCCATCAATGAAACCAATGTTATGCCAAATCTTTTTCTTCTGTTAATCGGTGTCGGTTCGTTGGGGGTATTAGGGGTTGCCATATGGTTAATACGGCATACATAGTCGCTTAATTTAACACCTGACCCATAAAACGTAGCCAGTTGCCATGCATAATTTTGTCGATATCGGCGCTGCTATAGCCGCGTGCCTGTAATAAGGGAACCATCTTTTGCAAATCGGCAATGGTGTCGAGATCACGTGGCGATTGCTCACGCCCAAAACCGCCATCCAGATCAGTGCCGATGGCGCTATGATTGGCATTGCCCGCCAACTGGCACACGCGGTCGATATGATCAACAATCTCACTCATCGTGACCGGGTTATTGACCCACAAATTATTTTGGCTCATATATTGCCAACCCGCCCGCACCATCGAAATATCAAATGATGCACCGATCACGCCATCGCGTTCGATGATGACCTTGAGTTGGGCATCGGTGAATTGGCGCTGCACTGGCGCAATGGCGCGGCAATTTTGGTGGCTGGCGAGCAGCGGGCCATCAAACAAACGCACTGCTTGCCAAAATGCCTCATCCGACAAATGCGTACAATCCATGCCCATACCCAGCCGTTGCATCTCTTTGAGCAGTTGTGGCCCAATCTCGTCTGTCAATGCCAGTTCGGTTCCAGTGCCGCCAGCGTAACGGTTTGGCCCATAGTGCGCTGGCCCCAGCAGGCGTAGCCCCAGCGCCGCCCATTCTGCCAACTCGGCTGGGTTGGTGATGGGGTCAGCACCCTCCATTGAGATGACAAACCCTAACGGCGGGGTTTGGGCAGGCTGTGAATCGGCATTGGCAATGTCCCATGCTTGCCATTCAGCCACATGTGCCGACAGTTGGGCGGCGTTTTCAATCACCCGCACATGCCCATCTTTTTCAAGGGCGCGGTAATAGGCCAATTGCCCCTTTGCCACCGCATGAGCCTGCGCCACCGAGCCATAGTCGATGCTAGGCGCTTGCCGCCCGGTGCAGCGTGCCAATAAGGTGGCAAAACTGATAAAAACCCGCCCTTGGCGCATTTCGGGCAGCGCCACCGTGCCCATGCCGCGCCCTTTGCCCACCATCGGTAGCTCAATTTGACGAGTGCTGTATACCGATTTCAGTAAATCGCGATCCCATTGCATGGCATTCCAAGACAAATCGAGGTGTGAATCAATAATTAACATGATGCACTAACTATACATTAAATATTAAGCGTTACATGAATAGCACATCAAAAGTCTGAGAAAATAGGGGGTATGAAAATTTCCGTCCTCAATCGGCAAATTCAAGCAGCCGCAGTCGATGCCATTATTGTCAATTTGTTTGACGGTGTGAAGATGCCGGGTGGTGCTACCGGCGCAGTAGACACCGCATTAGCGTCAACCGATGGTATGCCGGGCAACGGCATCATCAGCCGTCTCATTGAATTAGGCGATTTCAAAGGTAAGCTAAATGAGTTATCGGTGATTTATACCAATAACCTTATTCCGGCCCCAAGGGTAATTTTGGTGGGCTTAGGTAAACAGAATGAATTTGATGCTGACGCAGCGCGTCATGCCAGCGCCACCGCCGTGCGCAAAGCGCGTGACCTTGGCTGTAAGCGGGTGGCGACAATTGCGCATGGTGCCGGTATTGGTGGCATGAACCCGCGTGAGGCGGCCCAAGCAACGGTTGAAGGCGCGGTGATGGGGGTATATCAACATCTTGAAAATAAATCGCAGGGCAAAGATAGCAAGGCCATTGATGAGTTGATGTTGCTAACTGCTGATGCTGGACAAATGGAAGAATTAATTGCTGGGGCCAACACCGGCGAGATTATTGGTAATGCCGTGAATACGGCTCGAACTTTAGCGAATCGCCCGCCCAATTTACTTTATCCTATTACTTTTGCCGAGTTTGCGCAACAAATGGCTTTGCGGGTGGGGTTGCGCTGTGAAATTTTTGACGAACACGAGATTAGTGAGCGTAAAATGGGCGGGATCGTGGCGGTAGCAAAAGGCAGTGCGCAACCCCCTCGATTTGTCGTATTAGAACATTTGCCCAAAAGCACCAATGGTAAGAGCAATGGTACAGCAAGCCACGAAAGTGTGCAGCCTATTGTATTGGTGGGTAAAGGCGTAACCTTTGATACGGGTGGCATTAGCATTAAACCGTCAGAAGGGATGCAGGCGATGAAGGGCGATATGTCTGGCGCTGCTGCCGTCATTGCTGCGATGCAAGCCATTGCCGAGTTGAATTTGCCGCGTCGAGTCATTGGCTTAGTGCCGATGGTGGAGAACATGCCGAGCGACCGCGCTTATCGACCGGGCGATGTGGTGACGATGATGAGCGGCCTGACCGTCGAAATTATCAGTACGGATGCCGAAGGCCGTATGATTTTAGCCGATGCATTACATTACGCCAAGCGCTTTATTCCCCGCGGCGTGGTCGATATTGCCACTCTGACCGGCGCATGTGTGATTGCCTTGGGCGAAGGGGTAGCTGCGGGTGTGTTTGCCAGCGATGATAATTGGGCTGGATCCTTATTAAAATCATCAGCTATTACCGGTGAGCGCATTTGGCGGATGCCTTTATACAAGGAATATGGCAACAGCATCAAAAGCGACACCGGCGATATCAAGAATTCGGGAGGCCGCTATGGCGGTGTGGGAACATCAGCATGGTTTTTGCGGCGCTTCACCGAGGGTGAAGACGGCGAACCCGCCTACCCTTGGGCGCATATTGATATGGCATCAATGGATACGGACGACAAAACAGAGGGCTATCGCATTCGCGGCGGTAGCGGCTATGGCGTACGATTATTTGTAGAATTGGCGCGAAGCCTCTAATAGTAGTGAAAAGTAAAAAGTAAAAAGTGAAAAGTGAAAAGTTTCTGCACTTTACGCTTTTTACTTTTCACTTTACACTTTTTACTTAAAATGTATTACGACGAAACTAAAATCACCGTGCAAGCGGGCAAGGGCGGTGATGGCTGTGTCAGCTTTCGCCGCGAATCGATGGTGCCACGCGGTGGCCCCGATGGTGGCAATGGTGGGCGTGGCGCAGATGTAATTTTGCGCGTTAATCGCCATTTGAATACACTGCAACATTTTCAGCATAAAACAAAATTTGTGGCTCAAGACGGCGACCCGGGTCACAATAAAGACATGACCGGCAAATCGGGCGAAACACTGTATATTGATGTGCCGCCCGGCACGGTGGTGCGCGATGCCGCAACCAATGAAATTATTGGCGATTTAACTGATAACGATAGCGAAATGCGGGTGGCACGCGGCGGGCGCGGTGGGCGCGGCAACCCAACTTTTGCTACCTCTACCCATCAAGCCCCACTGATTGCCACCAATGGCAACCCTGGCGAGTATCGCGAGTTGTTGCTTGAGATGAAACTGATCGCCGATATCGGCTTTGTGGGGATGCCCAATGCGGGCAAAAGCACTTTACTCTCGGTTTTAACCGCTGCTAAGCCCAAAATAGCCTCATACCCATTTACGACCTTAGTGCCCAATTTAGGTGTTGCGGCAATTGACGAAGGCCGCACAGTGGTAGTGGCCGATATTCCGGGGTTGATCGAGGGCGCAAGCCAAGGTTTGGGGTTAGGGCATGAGTTTTTGCGCCATATCGAGCGCACCCGTGTGCTCATTCATCTTATCGATGGCATGAGTGAAGACCCGCTGAAAGACTATGAGACCATTCAAGCTGAACTCAAGGCTTTTGGGCATGGCCTCGACACCAAGCCGCAAGTATTGGCGATTAGCAAAATGGATTTGCCGGATGCTCGTGCCTCATATGAACTGTATGGGCCAGAATTAAAAGCCATGAGCGCCAAATATGCTGTTTTGAGTGATGAATATTATCAATTTAGCCCACAACATGCCGATATTATTGCCTTTAGCTCGGCATCGAGCGAAAATGTGAAGCGCCTCATCAATACCGCAGTGCAAGTGCTCGATTCATTGCCGCCACTTAAAGAAACGCCAATTGTGCCGGTGATTGCCATGACCGATGCCGAAGGCGACACTTTTCAGATCAAGCGCGAGCGCGGCGGGTTTCGGGTTATTAGCCGATATCTTGAACACAAGGCCCAAATTACGCGCTGGGATTTGTATCAGGCGACTGAGAAATTTCAGGTGGCGCTTGATCGCAGCGGTGTGAGTTCGGCTTTGCTCAAGGCGGGGGTCGAGCCGGGTGACATGGTGTTTATCGGTGATTTTGAGCTTGAATGGCAAGACGAAACACAGGTCGATTACGGCCTGTATGAGCAGAAATAAACATAAAACATCGGAGGTCTTGCGCATGTCGCAGCTATAACTGCAAGCTGTGCAAGACCTCTGATGTTTAATTTGAAATGAGCCAAGCCTGATCGGGTTGTGGCAAGCCGTCGCCATCAAATGCAGCCAACCGTGTGCCGCTGCTGGCATCATAAACCCCAATGCGAATTTGGGCGGCTTGTTGCAAATTGGGCACGATGCGGGCTTCATTCAACAGCTCGCCACGCAGCCAAAAGGCGCTGGCTTGGGTGAATGGGGCATCGGCTTGACCAATGACTTTGCCTTGAGCATCGAGACCATGAATAAACACGGTGTAATTCTGGCGCGGCTCGCCCAAGGCCAGCCATTGCAGGTTGAGCATATCGCCAACGCGGGTATATGCGGCTAGCGCAATATCATCACCAAAACGTGCAATCGGTGGCTTGGCCGTAGCCTCATTCGCCCGCGGCAAACGCAGCCGTATTTGTCCCACTTGCACCGCCGAATCTGGCTTGTTTTGCACACGGGCACGGGTAAATGGCTCACGATGTTGATACCATTCAAGCATAATGCGCCCGATGACGGGCTGGTTGGGCGCAAAACCAATGTCACGAATCGGCAGCCGAAAATCTTCGCGCAGGGCATGCCCGGTTTTCCAGCTTGAGGTTGGGTAGCCCACCTCGTCGATACGCCCCAAGAGGCGATCTTGAGCATCGTAAACGGCGAGGCCAATGCGGTAAACGCGGTCGATGGGATGGGTGGCACGCCAAATCAGGCTGATTTCGACATTGTCATTGGGTGCAACCCGATTTTGGCTTAAATTAGCCCCTAATAATTCGACCCCATTGTCAAATTGCACATGCCCACTGTTGGGCAAGGTGTTTATTTGATCGGCAGGCAAATAACGCGCATCTTCGCGATCTAGCACTGGGTAAAACGATAAGAGGGGCGCAATAAAAGCATAGGCAACACACCCGACACACAAAACCCCCAAACCGTGACGCAGCCGTAAGCGCGGCAGCCAGATTGCTAAACGTTGTCCCATGCTAAGCCAGCCGGTCGCGGTGAGTATGGCCGCCACCGGGTAAGTCAGCAGCATTAGGCGGCTGTTAAATGACGAATTGTATTGCGACATCCACTGCATAAACAAGGCTAGCGATAGCAACGATGGTAATACCAAAATCATCATCGCACGCGGCAATTCGCGCCGCGCCACAGCCAACATCACCCCCAACACCGCCAGCCACATAAAGCCAAATAACACGCGGTAAACGCCATCGGGCAGGCTGACACTGGTGACACCAAAATGCCCCCAATAGCTGGTGAGCCATAGCCACCAGCCAGACAATAATTGCGCAAACGTAAGCGGCACTGGGTGGGCGGCTGTACCGTTGGTCACCAACATTTGTTGCCAGGCGATTGGGTTGCCATAACGCCACAAATTGTAGAGAAACATGGGGGTGTTGATGCCCAAAAAGCCCGCTGCCGCCAACACACCCGCCTTGATAAATGAATAACGACCGCGCAGCCACAAAGCCGCAAATGCCACAGCCAAAATCATAGCCACGCCGCTGTATTTGGCAAAAAAGCTCAGGCCGGCACACGCCCCAAGCTTTAGCCATTGGGTCGCTGTTGGTTTGTTGCGGTGCATCATTTGTGCCGCCAGCCAAAAAGTAAGCGTGGCAAAACAGCCCGATAAAATATCGTTGTTAATTTGGGCGCTTAGGCTAATAAATTTGGGGTTAAACGCCAACAAAACCGTTGCCAAGATTGCAATATGGCCTTGCCAATTTGACGCTTGCACAGGTGTGGCAAACAGGGTGCGGGCAAATTGATAAGTGGCCCAGATCATGATCGCCCCAATGAGGCTTGATAGCCAGCGCAATAGGCGAATGGGCAAGGCATTGTGATTGGGGTTGGTGAGCGTATCGGCATCGAGCCAGCCCACTGCCAACGCGCCTAAAACATGATAAAACGGCGGTTGCGTCGCCTCGTATGAGGGTGGGTCGTTTAGGTCGATCAGTTTGCGCTGGCTGGCAATTTGGCTAATGACGACATAATGTGAGTCTTCATCATTGCCATCTAACAATGGGAAGGTGGCATTGTAATAAACGCACAACAGCAAAAAGATAGGGATTATCCATCGCAACGGGCTATGCCGAAACCAAGCAATCATCGTTGGGCATTATCGCAAATATTTGCAAGGTCGTTACCGCGAAGTGAATAACCATTTGCCTAAAACAACGATACCGCCTTCTCGGTAAGAGAAGGCGGTATCTTCTTAATAATTAGGGAGCAATAAAATAAGTTTTCGCCAAAATCACTATAGGGTCATTGATGGCATGAGCTTTGCCCATGCCATCAATGACCCTATAGTGATTTTGGCACTCCGAATTATCGAGAAGATACATCAATCGCATTATTTATGCGAAAGCCGATACTCAGCGATAATTTTTGACAAGGTGATTTCGGCAGTATAGCGAATTTCATCTGATTTTTTGAGTGCTGTATTGGCGGCATCAAGCGTCGCTTGGGCTTCTTTTGCCTCGGTTACTTTGCCTTTGTCGTCAAAACCAGCATGTTTCTCCATAATTTTAACGGCATCATTAAAAGGCGCTTGTGCTTCATTAATTGAGGTATTAAAGGCATCTAACGCTTTTAACAAGACATCGACGTTATTACCTTTCTTTTGCTGTGCCTCAATATAAACCTTGAGGTTAGTGATGCGTTTTTCGACATGAGCAAAGGTTTGTTTGGTCCAAGTAAGTTTGCGGGTAATTGCAAGATAGCCATTTTCTAATTTGCGGGTACCCGGCGAGGTTGCGGCTGGGGATGAAATGGCGACAGATGATTTTGAGACTTGTGTTTCTGCATTAATTTGACTTGTGCCGAACAAGGTGGTGGCAGCAAGCGCAGTCATACACAATGTTACTTTTTTAATTAATGAGCTTGTTAATATATTCATGTTATTCCTATAGCGTGATAGGCAAAGATAAAGACTTCCATATATTTAAATTTCTGGTTTTAATATTTACCAAAATTGATTAAATCGCGAGTCTTTATTCGTTTTGCATAATTTAAGAATAACAGAAAGATATCTTGGTAAATTATGTCTAAACTATCATGGACAGATCAAACCGATTCAGCCTTTGGATGGAATTTGACCATGCTTGCATAATCGTTGCGAATGGCAACATTGAACGTGGTCTCAAGCTGAAAAATACAGGCTTATGCCTTAAGACGAAAAATATAATGTCAAAATCACGCTACGATTAAAGATCACAGCGTGATTTTGACAAAAATTTGTTTTATATTCAGTTGTAACGTGGTTACTACATAGCACGAACAACACATACCACACGGCCTTGCAATTGGGTGGTTTGTGCATCGACCCAAAAAGGCTTTAGGCGTGGGTTCTCTGGTTTGAGTTTAAATTTTTTGCCATCTTTAAATACCCGCTTTAAAGTAGTTTCGTTGCGATCTGATAACATCACCGCATATAAACCGCCGTCTTTATAATCAAAATTACGGCGCATGATGATAAGGTCGCCATCGTTGATCATGGCATCAATCATCGAATCGCCACTGGCACGCAAGGCATAAAGGTCTTCCATCTTGGCGTTGCCCACCAAACTGCGAGCAACCGGAATCCAATCTTCGGCATTGCGCAAAGCATCGGCATCGGGGGTTGGTACGCCATGTTCACCGTCGCAGGTAATAACACCACACATCGGCACACGCATAAAATCGCCGGGCTTGGGCAAGCCTTTGACCCATACCCCGCGTGAGCTGCCTTCGCTAAATTCAATTTCACCGGCATCGCGCAAGGCATCCAAATGATGACTTACCATTGAGAGCGAACTAATGTTTGCGCCGCGTTGAATATCGCGAAATGTCGGCGGGCGGCCATTGGTAAGGATGTAGTCTTGGATAAATGACAACATTGACTGTTGTGATTCGGTAATCCGTTGATTTTGGCGTGTCATTTATTGATATCTCCTGATCGTATTAAACAAGTAAGGTTAAGGGAACTTTTGTTCTATTATACCGAACTGATGTTCTTTGTCAATAGGTTTTATAAACAATATTTGGTTTTTTATTAGATTTTGTGTGTTTTTCAATAAACAAGGGTAAGCCCCAAAGGTGTAATGTCGAAATCACTATGGCCTTTGGGTCAGGGGCAAAGCCCCTGACCTAAAGGCCATAGT
>CAZLOF010000121.1:0-10173 GCA_964560745.1 uncultured Thermoflexus sp. | reverse complement strand
TATATGAGGTAGGATCAACGGCGTTTGGCGGCAGCACCGGCCCATCATACGGAGATATTCCAAGGTAACGGATAAAAAGATCATTGGCTGTTTTATCAATGGTCCTCGTCCTTAGCGCCGAAGCGATATGTTTCCTAGCAGCGTCCGGGATACCGGCAGCAATTGCAGCAGAAAAGCACTCGACCACTGCGTGCAGATCCTTTTCCGGTAACTCAGATACGAGATACACTACCATCTGCTCTTGGAATAATTTTTCTAGCTCTTGATTCGAGGCGGGATTGCATGCCGCTGTGTATAAAGCTATAGCCGCCGCAGAAATTCTAACAAAAGCGTATGGTACCTTGCTGTTGCGTGACATCTTACTGAGCTTCTCTAGCATCGTGCTCATTGGCCTTTGGAGGTTAGACCACAGATCAAAATTCACTCCCGCGTAATGCGGGATCCAACCGATAGTCAGCGAAAGACGAAACTCTTATGAAAATGGTAATCTTTACCGCGCTGCTGATAGTGACATGCATTGGTGGATTGTTTGTGACTTACCCGTTCTTGTACTTCGGATCGCAATTGTTGCTGCCAAGTATCATTCCATGGGATGCAAAAAATGCCTATGCTAAATGTGATAGCGCTATAGCTGGCTCCAGTGCGTGGCCATATAATAAAGTTCAATCGTGCTTGGCCATGCATATGTGCGCTAATGAAGCTATTTTAAGTGGCGAGCAGTATTCCTCTCTGCTGGCACAAATCAAGAAACTCTCCAGCTGCGAGGCGCCATAGATACTAGCTTTCGGTGCCGCACGCGAATAATAGTCCCTTAGTCGGTACCTGTTTAAAGATTTAAAAAAGATCATCCGCACCAAATCTCTGCTGATGCAATCGCATGTTGCTGCAATAGCGACTATTGTTCGATTTAGCGTGTAATTCATCTGCTATCCGAGATGGCGACCATGAAGAATTTCTGCGGCCTTGATTTTGGGACATCGAATTCGACAGTAGGTCTGGCCGCTGGCAATGGCTTTACGATGTGTCCGCTCGAAGGAGAAAGCGTCACATTGCCGAGTGCTGTGTTCTTCGATTACGAGAATCACAAGGTATGTTTCGGTCGTGACGCGGTCGGTTCCTACATCGAGGGCACCGAAGGTCGCTTATTGCGGTCGCTTAAGAGCGTTCTTGGGTCAACTCTTATCGACGAGACGACGCTTATCCAACGCAAACGCGTCCCCATGCGTGATATTATCGGCATGTTCATGCGCTATCTGAAGGCGCAGGTGGAACAAAAGCTTGGCGGCCCGGTCGAACACGTGGTGCTAGGGCGTCCAGTCCGGTTCGTCGACGACGATGATGAGGCAGATATACGTGCTGAAGCTGAACTTATCGGTATTGCCAAGGCGCAGGGGTTCCGCCATGTCGAGATGCAATTCGAGCCGGTCGCGGCGGCATTGGCTTACGAACAATCTCTCACGCGCGAGGAGCTGGCGCTGATCATCGATCTCGGTGGAGGCACATCGGATTTCGCGGTGGCGCGCCTATCGCCGGAGCGCTCACGCTGGCCGGACCGCTCATCGGATATTCTTGGGCGCAGTGGGGTCCACATTGGAGGCACTGATTTCGACCGGCAGTTAAGCATCAACCATGTCATGCCAATGCTGGGCTATAATGCGCTGATTGGGCCGAAAAAGCTGCCGATGCCCAGTCATCTTTATCATGACCTCGCGACTTGGCATCGCATTCCTACGCTCTACACGCCTCAGAACATAAACTATCTGCGGTCTATTCTGATTCAGTTAGACTATCCAGATTTAATCGAACAGCTTATTGACGTATTTGTCGAACGCAAGGGGCATCGTATTGCTGCACGAGTGGAGGCGGCAAAAATAGCTTTATCAGAACGTTCCGAGGTGACGTTGCATGTACCGCTCATGCCACCGGTGGATAAGATTCTAAATCAAGCGCAACTCGATGAAGTGGTCTCAGAGGATGCAACAAAGATCTTGCGGTCCATCGACCAGTGTCTCTCAGCCGCCGGGATCAAGCACAAGGACATACAATCGATTTTCCTCACTGGTGGCTCTACAGCTGTTCCGGAAATCAAGCGGCAGATACTCTCACATCTTCCCGGGGCACGCCCCATTACCGGCGATCTTTTCGGAAGTGTCGGTCTTGGCTTAGCCATGGATGCGGCCAGAAAGTTTGGATAGATCAGACTAAACGGCGGTCCGACTTCACCGGACCGCCGTCATATCATTTAATTGCTGGAACTGCCCTATGAACCATTGCCTGAGTTGCTTCCGCTCGAACCACTCGGGTTTGTCGCCGGATTAACGGGTGAAGCGCCTGTTGGCTGATCGCTTGGCGCCGTGCGGTTCGTACCTGTACCAGAATTGGTGTCTATATCCATATCCGAAGGCGCACTTTGTTCATCTGCGTCTGGATCGGTCGATGAGCATCCGGCTGTTGTTCCTGCTCCACAGGTGCCTGGCGCGGCTTTGTTGTTGTCCTGCGCCCAGGCACTTGCCGATATAGTTAGAAATAACGCTGTGGCAGCAGTGATTTTCCTCATGATCGGTATCCTTCTTTGAATTAACTAAGGTATTAGTCGATAGAGCAGTAATCCCATCGCTCCTTCAGAGTTCCTCCGATTCTAAGTAGGGGGTCGGTATGCGTGGGTTTTAAGTGATAAGGCTTTCGAGGTTGGAAAGATCGTCGGCTTCGTCCGGTGGTTTGTCCCAGCGCAAGCGGCTGATGCGCGGAAAGCGCATCGCAATGCCAGATTTATGGCGCGAAGAGCGCTGCACCGCATCGAACGCGACCTCGACAACAAGACCGGGTCGCACTTCGCGCACGGGGCCAAAGCGGGCGGTAGTGTTGTCGCGGACCCATTTATCGATCTGCTTCAGTTCGGTGTCGGTAAAGCCCGAATAGGCCTTGCCGACAGGTACCAGCACCCGCTCTTCACGTGTGTTACCTTCGCGCCAGCAGCCGAAAGTGTAATCGGAGTAAAAGGACGAACGTTTGCCATGACCGCGCTGGGCATACATGATGACAGCATCAATCGTCAAAGCACTCCGCTTCCACTTGAACCACAATCCTCTAACCCGTCCGGATGTATAGGGCGCATCGCCGCGCTTGAGCATTAACCCTTCTATGGTGGCGGCCCGGGCGCTTTCGCGAAGGGCCGCTAGTGCCGACCAGTCGGCGAAATCAATTAAGGGTGATAGGTCGAAGCGGTTGTGGCGATGCTTTAAGAACCAGGCATCTAGAAGCTGCCGCCGTTGGTCGAAGGATAAAGATCTAAGGTCGTTGGCCGCGTCGGACAGAAGATCGTACACTCGCACATGTGCGGGATAGGCGCTGAGCATCTTTTGTGTCACGGATTTTCGGTTAAGACGTTGCTGCAGGTCGCTAAACGGCGCGATAGCGGTCAGCTCACCTGAGCTGGGGGAGCTTGCCGCGACCAGCAGCTCGCCGTCGAGCACAGCATCGAAATTCATGGCCGCCAATATGTCGGGGAAGGCTTTACCTATCTCCTCACCGCCGCGGGAATAGATGCGGCGATCTGTGCCGTTGGATACCAACTGGACGCGGATACCGTCCCACTTCCATTCGGCTCGGAAATCGGCCGCTTTTAGCTTAGCGATATCCTCTTCTTCAAGGGCATGAGCTAACATGAAAGGTCGGAAGGCAAGCATGAGAGGTGCCGGGCGATCACTTTGCTTCGTCAACCAACGAAACAGATCATCATAGGGCGGCATGCGGCCGTGCCATAGTTCTTCGACTTCGTCGAGATCGACCTGACCGAATTGCGCGAGCGCCGTCTTGGCAAGACGTGCCGACACGCCAACGCGCAAGGCGCCGGTGATGAGCTTCAGGAGTGCCCAGCGGCCGGTGGCATCAAGCCGGTCGAGCCAATTGCCCAAAAGCTCTGGCACCTCAACGGCATTGGCGGTGATCAACCTTTCGACGACCTCGGTCAGATTGGGCGCCGGCTCGTTAAGGCGCCGACGGGCACGCCAGATGAGGGCAACAGTCTCCGCCAGATCACCGACGTAATCGTAGGAGAGTGCAAATAGGGTCTTGTCGAGCTGTGCGGCACCCAGTGCGCGCAAGGCTGCGGGTTTGGCAGCAGGCAAGGTCAGGGATCCGGTGAGAGCCGCCACAGCATAACCGCGGTCGGGATCGGGCGTGCTGTGCAGATAGTGGACGATGAGATGAAGCTTGCCGTTACGGGACGGCTGCAAAGCAAGTGAATCGAGAAGTTCACCAAAGCGCTGCATATATTCAGACCTCTTCCTCGTCGCGCCCAAGCAAAGAAAGGGCACGCGCGCGATACCCCTTGGTTGTCAGGGCGTGGATGAGCGCATCTTCCTGGCCATGAGTTACCCAGATTTCTGGTGCTGCGACATCAACGAAGGTCTGCATTAGTTCATCCCAATCGGCATGGTCGGAGATAACGAGGGGTAGCTCAGCTCCCCGCTGCCGCGCTCGAGCACGGATCTGCATCCAGCCTGATGCCATGGCCGGAAGCACGTCGCCCGCACGACGGCTCCAGCGATCGGTAATGGCAGAAGGCGGACATAAGACGATCTGGCCTTTGAGTTGAGACGGCACCATACCAGCGATCGTTGTAAAGGGTCCGGGATCAACACCAAGAGATCGATAAAGCTGAGTAAGTGCCACTAGCGCGCCATGGAGATAGAGTGGTCGGTCGTAGCCGCATTCACGCAGGCGCGATATGAGGCGCTGGCACTTGCCCAGCGCATAGACGCCGATGAGATGGCACCTTTCAGTATGGATTGACAGAGAATGCAGCAAGCGCTCGATCTCATGTCCATCATCGGGATGGCGGAAGACCGGTAGGCCGAATGTTGCTTCGGTGACGAAGACGTCACAAGACATGGGTTCAAAAGCGGGACAGGTAGGATCGCGGCGCCGTTTGTAATCGCCGGAGATGATCGCCCGCGTACCGCCATGCTCAAGAACGATCTGCGCACTACCGAGAATATGCCCGGCAGGCAGCAGACGCACAGTAACATCTCCGACTTTGAGGGTGGTACCATAAGGCTGCGCCATCATGTGCTGAGCAAATTTCTCACCATAGCGGGTTTTCATGATCGCGATTGTTTCTGCTGTGGCGAGAACGGTATCATGGCCGGCGCGGGCGTGATCACCATGCCCATGGGTCACGATCGCGCGCGGGACCGGCTGTGAAGGGTCGATATAGAAATCCCCAGGAATACAGAAAAGTCCCTGAGGAGTTGGTTTCAACCAGTGTTCGGGGTGTATCGCTGCCATGCTGTGGATCTCCCATTACCTCATATCTCAACAATATTCCGGGAGCTAAGCTCCCTGCGTAACGTTGAAAAGCCCATGGCCGGAATGACTCGCGTAAAACTGCAAACTCTTGGACCGGAACTTTCCGGTTGGTTCGCCCAGCAGGGCTGGGCGCCTTTTCCGCACCAACTGGCGATGCTGCAGCTTGCCCTGAAGGGGCAGTCTGGGTTGCTAATTGCGCCGACAGGCGGTGGTAAAACGCTGGCCGGCTTTCTCCCCAGTCTTGATGCACTGGCTCGGCGACCGAAGATACCGAAGGGCCAGGCGCCGCTGCATACACTCTATATCTCGCCGCTCAAAGCGCTCACTGGTGATGTTGCACGCAACCTGGAACGACCGGTGCGAGAAACTAGACTTTCCGTCAAAATTAACATCAGGACGGGTGATACCTCCGCCAGCCAGCGTGCGAAGCAGCGCCGCCAGGCGCCAGACATCCTGCTTACCACGCCAGAATCCCTCGCGCTCATGCTCTCCTATCGCGAGGCTGCAAATTACTTCGGCGCGTTGGAGACCGTGATTGTCGACGAACTTCATGCCATCGCCGACAGCAAGCGGGGTCAGTTGCTGGCGCTGGGATTGGCGCAACTGGCGGTGCTAGCACCGCGCACGCGTTTCGTGGGCTTGAGCGCCACAATCGCCGATCCAGCTAGGATGGCCGATTTCTTGGCTTTTCGTGGCGAGAAAGTGAAGATCGTACGTGGGGCTGACGGGGCTAAGCCGAAAATCTCGATTCTGCAAAGCGGTGCCAGCGTGCCATGGAGTGGGCGCATGGGTCAGCACGCAATTGAGGATATCTATCGCGCAATCAAAGCGCATCAGGTAACGCTGGTGTTCGTTAATTCGCGTGCGCAGGCGGAGCTGGCTTTCCAAAGCCTATGGCGCTGCAATGATGAGAATCTGCCGATCGTACTCCATCACGGATCGCTGGCTACTCAACAAAGACGCCGGGTAGAGGCCGCCATGGCAGCAGGCAAGTTACGGGCGGTGGTCTGTACGTCATCGCTTGATCTTGGTATTGATTGGGGCGATGTCGATCTCGTGGTCCAACTGGGAGCACCCAAGGGTGCCAGCAGATTGTTGCAACGGATCGGCCGCTCAAATCACCGTTTTGATGAGCCAAGTGAGGCATTATTGGTGCCTGCCAATCGCTTTGAATTACTGGAATGTCGGGCAGCGGTGGAGGCTGTCGCCGCACAAGAGCTCGATCCGGCACCGACGATGCCACCATCGCTGGATGTGCTGGCCCAGCATATTTTAGGCATGGCCTGCGCTGCGCCATTTCATGCCGATGATCTCTATTTTACGGTCCGAAAAGCGCAATCTTACCGAGATCTACCACGCGCGGATTTTGACGAGACGCTCGCCTTCGTCGCCCATGGTGGATATGCGCTGCGCGCCTATGAACGCTATCATCGCCTCAACCGTGAAGCGGATGGAAGCTATACGATCGCAGCGCCGATGGTCGCGCGCCAGTATCGCCTCAATGTTGGTACCATTGTCGAGGCGACCATGCTGCGGGTGCGTGTGGGGCGCAGTCACGTGTTAGGCGATGTCGAGGAATGGTTCGTGCAAGGCCTGACGCCAGGGGACACGTTCATCTTCGCCGGTCGGCTGTTGCGTTATGATGGCATCCAGGGTTTAAACGTTATTTGTTCCCCCGCGCGATCTGGAACGCCGAAAGTACCGAGCTATGCTGGTGGGCGTATGCCGATGTCTGCAAACCTCGCCATGCGGGTGCGTGAAATTCTTGCAAGTCCGGCGCGGCAGCGCGATCTTCCGGAAGACGTACGCGAATGGCTAAAGCTGCAGCGAATAAGATCAGCTCTACCTGGAAAAAAAGAGCTACTTATTGAAAGTTTCCCTCGCGACAAGCGGCACTATCTCATCATCTACAGCTTTGAGGGGCGTAACGCACATCAGACATTGGGTGTCCTTCTGACGCGGCGGATGGAACGGATGAGCTTACGGCCGTTAGGGTTTGTTGCGACCGATTACGCACTTGGAATTTGGGGGCTCAAACAGCCAAACGAGGCACAAATTAGTGCGCTGCTCGCCGAGGATATGCTGAGCGATGATTTCGAGGAATGGATGGAAGAATCCTCGATGCTCAAGCGCAGCTTCCGAAATGTCGCTGTCATTACCGGGCTGATCGATAGGCGCCATCCCGGGGTGGAAAAGTCCCGCAAACAGGTAACATTTAACGCCGATCTCATTTATGACGTCTTGCGTCGATACGAGCCTAAACATGTCCTATTGCGAGCGACGCGTCAGGACGCCGCCTGGAATCTCGCCGATGTCGGGCGCCTGGCCGGCTTCCTGCGGCGTATTCAGGGCGAGATTACGTATCGAGCTTTGCCACGCATTTCGCCACTCGCAATACCGTTACTTTTGACCATAGGCCGCGAGCGGGTGGAGGGTGAGGCGCTGGATGTGTTATTAGAGGAAGAAGGTGAGGCGATGATGGCGGAAGCGGCGGTACAGTGATGGTAATCGTATTCGCGGGTGCGGAAGTCCTACTCGATGTTGGCGGTGCCCTTTACTATCCAACGGAGCGGTTACTAGTTGTGGCCGATCTTCACATTGAAAAGGGCCGTTCGATCGGCCTACGCTTGCGCCGGCCGCTACCGCCCTATGATACGCGCGAAACCTTGCGGCGCTTGAGTGCAGCGATTGCGCTTTACGAACCGCGGACAATTGCTTGTCTTGGCGATAGCTTTCACGACGCCAATGCTTTGCTGAGCCTTGAGCCAACGGACCGGGATGCCATCAACCTTCTTGCGGTCGGTAAGCGGTGGATATGGATTGTGGGCAATCACGACCCCTTTGTTCCAAGTGGGATGGGAGGTGAAGTCGTGGATCAGCTCACAATCGGTTCATTGGTTTTTAGGCACGATTACGATGGCGGCACGGGCGTGGTGATCGGCCATTTTCATCCAGTGGCAGCGACACTGTTAGGTGGTCGGTTGCTGCGGCGGCGCTGCTTTGTTGCGACCAATCAATTGCTGATCATGCCCGCTTTCGGTAGCTATACCGGCGGATTGAATATCCGCCATCCTGTGCTTGCCGGCCTCGTTGGAACTGAACCTGATGTCTTCATGCTAGGCTCGCGCGGGGTCCATCGGATACACTGGTCGCGCCTTATGTCGGATGGGGGGCGTAGTGACATTTCACTGGAAGCTAAGAAAACCAAGGCAAGTTAGCAACGACTAATGCGGACCGACGTAGTAGGGCTCGACACGCGGGGCGTGTAGCATTAAGACTCATTTTCGGGAATGCCATCCTGATATAGGAAGCTGGACAATGAGCGCGGATTGGGCCCAGGGCTATGTTACCGACACGATCTATACTGACAACTTTTTTCGCGAGTTATCGCCGAGCTGGCTGAACTACGTGGCGGCCTTAAGGGGTTCTTTACCGATACCTTTAGACCGGCCGTTTACCTATATGGAACTAGGCTGCGGCTTGGGACGTAGTACCACGGTTTTTGCCGGCGCCTTTCCGAAGGCTACTTTCATCGGCGTCGATTTCAATCCAGCGCACGTGGCACTAGCGCGACGTTATGCTGAAACGATCCATGTCGAGAATGTATCTTTCCTGGAGCGGAGTTTCATCGACCTGCCGTCTTCTGAACTGCCCGAATGCGATTTCATTGTGCTGCACGGCGTCTACACCTGGATTAGTGCTGAAGCGCGTGCTGGGATCCGCCGCATCATCCGCGAGCGACTGAAGCCGGGCGGCTTGGTCTATGTCAGCTATAACTCTCTGCCGGGTTGGGCAGCGGCCTCGCCGTTACGCAAATTGATGCTGGAAATTTCCAACCAATCCAAGCAAGACGCCGCAAACACCGTGGTGCCGGCACTTGATTTCATGGAAGAGCTGAATGGCGTCAACTTTGCCTATCTCAAATCTAACCCGACGACGACGGAGACGCTGAAGACGCTGAAGACGCGCGGTAAGAATTATCTCGCACACGAATTCCTCAATGCTGAATGGGCACTGTTTTACAGTGTCGATATCGCTGACGAGATGGCCGATGCCAAACTGACCTATCTAGGATCGGCAACGCTTTCCGAAAACCATCTCGAGTACCTCGTTGACAAGGCAACCGCTGACAAAATAAATGAACAGAGTTCACCGCGCCTGCGGCAGCTGTTGCAAGATTACGCCGTAAATCAACGCTTCCGCCGTGATATCTTTGTACGCGGCCATCCGCGCCTCGACGGCATTGAGCGAGATGTGGCGTTGGGCGCTATTCCGTTGGGAACGATGCTCTCGGACGAAGAATTCACGCCCAAAGGTCGCGTTGGTAGTAGGGAGGTGACATTTGCCGAAAAATTACTGCCGATCGTGAAGGCGGCGGTGCTGACGGGACCGAAGACCATTAATGAGTTGCGCTTCGCTTGCGCTCGGGCGACGGATCGGACGGCAAATGTGGATCAGATGCTGGTGGCACTGGTGGCCGCGGGTCATCTAACACCGTTTGCCACAGCTAAGAATGATTCAGGCAGTCAGAAGATGAATGCCATCAACGCCGCGGTTATGGATGTCGCTATCAAGACGCGGGCACGGCAACAATTGATTTGCGCTCAGGCAGGAACAGGCGTTGCCATCGATCCAGTAGACGCCTTGCTGGCAAGTGCGCAGCGCGGAATTAACAAACGACCGCAAGATCCGGAGAAAGCACTTGCAAAGTGGTTTAGCGAAAATGGTCTGAAGCTTGCTAAAGCCGGCAAAGCGCTGACAGCAGAGGCCGAGGCAGAAGAGTTCGCGGCGGAATTGGCTAACCGCTTTAAAGAGCGCAAACAGCCGATCTTATCTAGATTAGGTATTTAAGCGGACCTGAGA
>CAZLOF010000120.1:0-10181 GCA_964560745.1 uncultured Thermoflexus sp. | reverse complement strand
TAAAGCAAGTTTTGGTTGTGGCTTGGATGTCGTATCTGTTTCGGGGCAGATACGGCATCTAGCATGGGGAGCAAAACCAGATGGATGCATTTAAATGGCTTTTGGGCGTGGTGTTGATGGGTTTGACCGCATGTGGCGGCAACACTTTGCGGGTTGGGGTGATCGAGCCGCCACAGGCCGCTGCCGAATTAAATTTGACTGACCAAATTGGGCGGCTTTTTCGTTTAGATGCCCAACGTGGGCATGTCGTCATGATCTATTTTGGCTATACTTATTGTCCCGATTTATGCCCCACCACCTTGGCTGATTTAGCTGCCGCCCGCCGCAAATTGGGCCAAGACGCAGATCGGGTGCAAGTGGTGTTTATTTCGGTTGACCCACTACGCGACACCCCAGACAAGTTGGGCGAATATGTGGCCCATTTTGACCCAACATTTTTGGCATTATCAGGTACCGAGCCTGACTTAAAGCGGGTGTTAAATGGTTATCAGGTTATTGCCCAAAAACGTGTTTTGCCCGATGCGGCGGGTTATACCATCGACCATACTTCATTTACATATGTTATTGATCGACATGGCGCACTGCGTGAGATGATTTTGTTTGGGGCTGCTGTTGATGATATTGCCAACGATATGCGTGTTTTATTGAAGGAGTGAACACAATGAAATACACAATTCGCAGGCTGATTTTGGTAATCATGGCTATCTTGGGCTTAGGCGGGCTGGGTGTATTGGGTTCAGCGTGGGTTTGGGAACGTGCTTACCCAGACACTCACGAGTTTTTATACATCATTCCCAAAGGCACAGCCTATTTGCAGGCAACGGGTCAAGAAACATCGATGTTGCCCAAGCTGATCATTTTTACAGTGGGTGAACTTGACACTTTGGTTATTCGGAATGATGATGATTTTCCTGCCAATATCGGCCCATTTAAGTTAGAAACCGGGCGGCAATATCGCCAACGTTTTCGTAGTATTGGCGAATTACAGATGCTATGTTCAACCATTTATCACAAAGAGCAGGTGGAAATTCGGGTGCAGCCCGCCCGCAATAATTTATGGTCGCAATTGCGTTTGTGGGTGCGAGCATAAATTAACATCAAT
The DNA here is from genome assembly GCA_964560745.1 of uncultured Thermoflexus sp. Lineage (GTDB taxonomy): Bacteria > Chloroflexota > Anaerolineae > J036 > Brachytrichaceae > AQU-03. Next base: position 9,079 of record CAZLOF010000120.1, on the reverse strand, counting down.
AATCACCCACATGACGGGGGGAATTTACCCAATAAAGTGTTAAATTTTGGTGCAACTAAATAATGAATACTTACAATTTACTCGAAAATATTATTTTTAACGAAACCCAACCCCATGCAGAACCATTGCAAGTGGATAAGCATGGGCGGATATTGCGTTTTGCGCTAGAGCCGCAACAAGAAGTTAAACGCCACAACGCGCCTCATTCGCCAGTCAATATTGTTGTGTTAAAGGGGCAAGGCATGTTTGCTGGGGGTGATGGCGTTGAGCATTTGGTCGGCCCCAATCAATTGCTCGTCATCGCGCCGGGTGAAATGCATCACATCCGTTCACTCGACGAAGATTTGGTGTTTTTGGTGATCTTGCATGGTGTGTCGCCCCATTAAAATTAAGTGACTGCAAACCTTTCACCACGAAGCACACAAAGCACTCAAAGATTTGCGCCGAAAAAACTGAACCTTGCGTAATATTAGCTTTTAAAATGAATCAGTTACTAAGCAAAACGATTACAGGCTTTTTTACATTAATGATTGCTTTGGCTTTGGTGCTATTTGTTTCGGCGGGCACTTTGGCTTATTGGCAAGCATGGGTTTATTTGGCGGTGTTTGCTTTATGCGTTATTGTCATTACTGCCTATTTGTTTAAGTATGACCAACGGTTATTAGCCAGCCGTGTGAGCGCCGGGCCGACTGCCGAAGTTGAAAAAAGCCAAAAAGTGATTCAAAGTTTAGCCAGTTTATTTTTTATAGGGTTATTTGTGGTGGCTGGGCTAGATTTCCGCTTCCATTGGTCAACGGTGTCGCTTGGGTTAGTGATGCTCGCTAATGGCTTTGTCATCATTTCTTTTGTCATTATTTTTTTGGTTTTTAAAGAAAATAGCTATACCAGCGCTATTATTGAAATTGCCGATGAGCAACGGGTGATCACGACAGGCCCTTATCGGATCGTTCGTCATCCTATGTATGCTGGGGCTTTTTTGTTGCTCATCTTTTCGGCCTTAGCCTTGGGGTCTTGGTTGGCGATACCATGCGCTGTGTTGTTAATGTTATCGATTGTGCTACGATTGATCGAAGAAGAGAAATTTTTATCGTCTCATCTAAAAGACTATGATGCCTATCGCGCCCAAGTTCGCTATCGGCTTATTCCTTATCTTTGGTAATGCTAGGCGCTAGACGCAGCGCCATAAATACAACTTGCATTTTATCTGATACGGCATGATAGGGCGGTATTTCATAAAAACCCAAGCTGTGATACAGCCCTTGTGCCGCTATTTGCCGCCTGCCCGTGCTTAGGCGTATTTCGCTATAGCTCAATATACGCGCTGTATGGATGGCGGTAACGGCTAAGGCTTGCCCTAGCCCTTGCCCGCGAAATGGCGCATCGACAAACATCAACTTCATCTCGCCCATTTCTTGACTGTGCTTGCGTAAAGCCACCATGCCTGCGATCTCGTTATGCTGATAAGCCATGAATAGCTTTTCGGATTTGGCTTCTTTGATGTCGATCATGCAAGGTTATTATTCATTTTATTGAGTATGGGTGCATGTTTTAAAGTATGCCCTCAACTCGCAATCATGCCGCCATCCACTACTAGCGCCGAGCCGGTCATGAACGAAGATTCGGCGCTGGCGAGGAAGGCGACGGTGGCGGCAATTTCAGCAGGATCACCATAGCGCCCAAGCGGAATGCTGGCAAAGAGGCGTTTGCGGGTGAGTTCGGGGTTATCGGGCGAAAGAGTATTTTCTAAAGTTTGCACCATTTGGGTGTCGGTAGGGGCCGGGCATACCGCATTGACGCGAATTTTGTGGGTGGCAAATTCGAGCGCCGCGACCTTGGTCATACCGATAACGGCATGTTTGCTGGCAGTATAGGCCAGAATGCCACGGCTGCCGCTCAGGCCAGATACCGAGGCGATGTTGACGATGGACCCGCCGCGCGTTTGCATTTGTTTTGCAGCATATTTCATGCCAAGAAAAACACTGCGGGCGTTTACGGCCATGACGCGGTCAAAGGTCTCATCTGGGTAATTCATAATCGGGCTAATAGGGCCTGCGATGCCAGCATTGTTGACCAGAATATCGAGTTGCCCAAAGTGTTCGATGATCTGTCGTAGCGCATTTTCCCAATCGGCGCTCACGGTTACATCACCCGAAATGGGCAAGGAACGTTGACCATTGGCTTTGATCGCTTGCACACAAGCCTCTAAATTCATGCTGGGCAGGTCGAGGGCGGCGACATCGGCCCCATCTTCAGCCAAGCGTTTGGCAATGGCTAACCCAATCCCCCGCGCCGCGCCTGTGACCAGCGCAATTTTGCCTTGTAATGGTTTTTGTTTCATATTGGGGTTATTATGACGCAAAATCCAACAAATAAAATGATCGAATCATTATGCCCAGCGACGGATATTGATGCAGAGACGCGCCGCCGGCGCATCTCATTCACATCAATTTAACAAAATATATGAGTCAGGGACTTCAATGGATCGTTGCAAAGCAACAACAATTGTAAATGGTTTGGGTGCTTAGAACGTTTGGCGAGTCGTGCCATTTTTACAACCGCATCTTGAATTAACAGAATAATATTCTAAAATTCAACTAAATAACCTAATTTAGTGCAGATACCCGCAGTGAAACGGACAATAGCCCTTGAAAATTTAATTAAACTATGATTTGGATATTGCCATGCACATACCACTACAAACCAATGTTGGATGATTAACCCTATCAATTTTGCATAAAACTCGCACAATCGTCGCCATACCTTTTTAGAGCGTGACTTGTCTAGCGCCTTGTATGACTTCCACCAATCAAACACTTTTTCAATTTGCCAACATATTCGTTTAACGATAAATACTTCCTTCACTCTCAACTTATCGGCAGGAATATTGCACACCAACACCGTTCACCTAGCTAAGCATAATGCTAATTTCGATGGCACCATGCCCCGCACAGCGTTGCTACGTTTGAGTTGCTGCCGCCGCTAAATTACACGCAACTTGGCAGCCTCCATTTTATGTGCGCTAAGCCTTTAGGGATGTTTGTTTAATCATTCATATATTTCGTTAACCTGACGTGAATGAGACGCACCACCGGCGCTTATCTCTACGTAATCCATTAAAATACCCCCATCAAACTTGACGTTAACGTTAAGTTTAACTTTGACTTGAAGTATAATAAGAAAATCTAACATTGATAGGAAAATGATGATGAGCCTAGGCCCAACGCTAGAATTAACCCCCGAACACCTGATGATCCGCGACGCGGCCCGCGATTTTGCCCAAAATGAAATTGCACCCATTGCCGCCCATTTCGACGAAATCGGCGAATTCCCAATGGAGACGATTAAGAAAATGAGCGCGATGGGCTTTATGGGGCTTGAGATCCCCGAAGCCTATGGCGGCGCAGGCATGGATGGGCTGTCATACGTGTTGGCGCTTGAGGAAGTGAGCAAGGCCGATGCCTCGCATGGCACCATTATGAGTGTGAATAACTCGTTGTATTGTGGCGGCATTTACAAATATGGCAGCGAATTGATCAAGCAGAAATTTTTGCAGCCGGTGGCGAGTGGGCAAAAAATTGCGGCTTATTCATTAACCGAGCCAACCAGCGGCAGCGATGCCAGCCGCATGAAAAGCCGCGCCGTCAAGCAAAGCGATGGCAGCTATGTCATCAACGGGCGCAAAAGTTGGGTGACCAGCGGGCCGGTGGCCGATTTTGTGCTGTTGTTTACCATGACCGCGCCCGAGCGTGGGCACAATGGCATCACGGCGTTTTTGGTCGAAGCCGACCAGCCGGGGTTTGTGCGTGGCAAAGTTGAGCCAAAAATGGGCATTCGCGCCAGCGCCACCAGCGAATTGGTGTTTGAGGATTATGTCTGCCCGGCTGAGCATCGGCTGGGCGAAGAAGGCGAGGGCTTTAAAATTGCCATGACGATGCTCGACGCGGGGCGCATTGGCATTGCCACCCAAGCGCTGGGCATCGCTGAGGCGGCCTATGAAGCCGCAGTCGGCTATTTGACCGAGCGCGAGGCCTTTGGCAAAAAATTGGGCGAATTTCAAGGGTTACAATTTCAGGTAGCCGATATGAAAACCCGTATTGAGGCAGCGCGTTTGCTGATTTACAATGCGGTATTGGCAAAGGCAAAGGCTCAACAAAGTGGCGCTCGTTATACGCTCGAGGCGAGCATGGCGAAACTTTACGCCAGCGAAACCGCGATGGAATGTGCGCATCGGGCCTTGCAAATGCACGGTGGCATCGGCTATAGCAAAGAATTGCCGGTTGAACGCTATTTCCGGGATGCTAAGATTACCGAAATTTATGAAGGCACCAGCGAAATTCAACGCATGGTTATTGCGCGGAATGTGTTGGGGCTAAGATAGTTAAAAGCGCAAAGTGCAAAGTGCAAAGATTAAATACTTTGCACTTTGCACTTTGCACTTTGCACTTTGAAGTATGAACATAATTGCATTAATTAAACAAACGCCCGACACTGCAAAGTTGTCGCGCACCTTGAATGGCTTGCAATTGATGGCTGATGGTCAGCCGCGAATTGTCAACCCTTGGGATGAATATACGCTAGAAACCGCATTGCGGCTGAAGGAAAAGCACGGCGGCAAAAAAGTAACGGCTATTTGTTTGGGCAAACCCGAATCGATTGAAGCCTTGCGCACCGCCATTGCGATGGGGGCCGATGAGGCCATTTTGATCAACGACCCAGCCTTGGCTAACGCCGATAGCCTTGGCACAGCGCGGGCGCTTGCCGCCGCCATCAAAAAAATCGGCGCATACGACATCATCGTCGGTGGGCGCAGCGCCATTGATGGCAATATGGGCGCGACGGCGGTGCAAGTGGCGACCTTGCTCGGTGTGCCGATGCTGTCATATGTGGCGGCGCTCAATGCCGTGAACGGGGGCGCAAAATCCATCAGCGTGGTGCGGGCGATGGAATATGGGCGCGAGACGGTGACAAGCACCTTGCCTTGTGTGATGACGGTGGTGAAGGAAATCGCCGAGCCGCGTTACCCCAACTTTATGGGGATTCGCAAGGCCAGCAAGGCCGTCATCCCAACTTGGAAGTTGGCGGATTTGGGTTTGAGCTCGGCTGATATGGCGGCCAAAGTAACGTGGTCGGCCGATTTACCGCCCACCCGCGACACCAATGTCGAAATGATTCAGGGTTCACCCGCCGAGCAAGCCAAGGCGTTGGTAGATAAGTTGATTGCGGCGAAAATCATTTAATGAATAGCCATGAGCCATGAGCCATGAGCTTTGAGCTAAAACTCAAGGCTCATGGCTCATGGCTGACGGCTTACAGTTTTTATGAACAATATTTTTGTTTGGATTGAACAAACCAATGGCGCAGCCGAGAGCATTGCATGGGAAGCGATGACGGCGGCGCGTGTGGTGGCAGATGGGTTGGGCGGCAACGTGGTTGCGCTGGTGTTGGGGGATGGGGTGGATGCCTTGGCGCAACAAGCCATTCAACGCGGGGCCAATAGCGCGATTGTGGCAAATGACGCGACGCTCAAGGCGTTTCGCTTAGAGGCCTATGCCGCAGTGGTGAGCAAGGCCGCGCAAGGCGCAGCCGCCGTGTTGATGGGCGCAAGCCAACGTGGGCTTGAGTTATCGGCAGCCGTGGCGGCGCATTTGGGCGCTGGCTTGGCCGCCGATTGTGTGGATGTGGCGGTAGTGGGCGGTCAGATTGTGGCCTCGCGCCCGGGGTTGGTGGGCAATGTGATGACCAAAGTGACGATGATCGGCCCCAGCGTCATCAGCATGCGTAAGCGCGTGTTGCCAGCCGCCGAGTCCGATGCGGCCCGCACTGGCGCAGCGGCACAGGTTGGCGCGGTGTTGGCCGAGGCCAATATTGCCAGCAAGGTTGTTGGCATCGAAGCCAAGGCTGTGACCGAGGTCAGCCTCACCGATGCGCGGATTGTGGTATCGGGCGGGCGGGCCACCGCCGGTAGCCCGGGCTTTGCGCCGGTTAAGGCCTTGGCCGATGCGCTGGGTGGGGCGCTTGGGGCTAGCCGGGCCGCGGTTGATGCTGGCTGGATTCCGTATGCCCATCAGGTGGGGCAAACCGGCAAGACCGTGCAACCCGATTTGTATATCGCGTGTGGCATTTCGGGCGCAATTCAACATTTGGCGGGTATGAAGACCAGTAAGTTGATTGTTGCCATCAACAAAGACCCCGAAGCGCCGATTTTCAAATATGCGCATTATGGGTTGGTCGGCGATATGAACCAAATTTTGCCCGCCCTGACCGCCGAAGTGAAGAAGCGTCTGTCGTAAAAGTGCTGAGTGGAAAGTGCTAAGTGCTAAGTAAATAGTGCTGAGTGAAAAGTGGAAAGTAGGGTTGCTTGCTTTCCACTTTTTGTAATCTGGGTAATTTAAAGAGGTGTAAGGCCGGATTTATTAATCATTATTGCGAAGCTGCGCTATTTGCTGTAAAAATGAATTTGGATCGCAAATTTTAAAAGTGGTTGTGCGCAAATTGCGTGTGACTTCGAGTGTAATGAGGCGCGGAATAAACAGTTGACAATTTGGGCCGATTGCAGCCATGATTTGATCAAAATCTTTGGCGTTGGTATAAATACCGCGAATAAAAACACAGCTATCGATACAAATACGCATAATCAGCATCCCAAATCTCATGTCGGGTTTGTCGTAATTTTTCGATGATTTGATCTGATGTTAGCCCAATTTCTAGACCGCCATCAATTTTTATTTGTGTGCGTAAATCTTGCCAATCATTTAGCCATTTGCGATGGTCGAGCTCACGGTTTAGCCAAGTCTTAACGATTTCGACAGAAGACATATGGGCTTCATTGGCCAATATTTCAATGCTCTCGAAAACGTCACGAGGTAAATTAAGCGCAACTGTAGCGGCTGAGTTTGCAACCATAATATTAATATTTTATACTTGAATGCTTAGCACTTTTTACTTTCTACTTCCTACTTAAATTATGTTAACCCTCATCGAAAAAATCCTTTTTATTTTGTTAGTGGCGGCCTCATTTTATGCCGCGTCGCTGACATTTCGGCGCATGTGGTCGGTGGTGCAACTGGGACAGGGCGGCAAGCTCGATTTTAGCCAAGCGCCTGAGCGGTTGCGCAAGGGCATCATTGCGCTCTTTTCACAGGGGCAAATTTTGCGTAATAGCGCCACCCCCAAACGCAAAATCGCGTCGTTGTTTCATTATGGCATCGCGTGGGGTTTTATTTTTTATTTGTTGGTCAATGCGGTTGATGTACTAGAGGGGCTATTTCCCTTCACCACACACAGCATGGGTGTAGTGGGAGGTCTCTACCGCTTGCTTGCCGATGTGTTTAGCATGAGTGTGTTGGTGGGGGTGGTTTATTTTCTGCTGCGCCGGTTTGTGGCTAAAGCGCCAGAATTGCAGTTTAATGACAATGTGCTACTGCACCCCAAGGTCAAGGCTGGTGGCATCTCGCGTGATTCACTTATTATCGGCATCTTTTTGCTGTTGCATATTGGTTTTCGGTTGATTGGCGCTTCGTTTGCGGTGGCCGAACATGCCGACGCTTGGCAACCCTTTGCCAGCCTCATTAGCAATGTGTGGCGCGGTATGTCGCCGATGGCGCTGATGGTGGGCCAACATGTCGGTTGGTGGGTGGCGCTGGGGCTGATTTTGGCATTTTTGCCCTATTTCCCCTATACCAAGCATTTGCATTTGGTGGCGGGGCCGTTTAACTTTGCGACGCGGCCTGAGCGCAAAGCCTTGGGCGCACTTGAGGCGATTAACTTTGAGGATCAGTCAATCGAAAAATTTGGCGTGACCACGATGTTGGATATGCACCAAAAGCACATCGTTGACCCATTCGCCTGTATCATGTGTAATCGCTGTCAGCAGGTATGCCCAGCGTATACCACCGGCAAAGAGCTTTCGCCCAGCGCACTTGAGATTAACAAGCGTTATATGATTTGGGATGTGTTGCGGCCCAACAGTTGGCAAGATTTAACCAAGCCGGTGGTGATTGACGAAGCCTCGATTAACGAGGCCGCGCCGGATGTCAACCCGTTGTCGTTGCCATTAATGGGTAATGTGATTAGCGAGAGCGCATTGTGGGCCTGCACCAGTTGTGGGGCTTGTGTCGATGTGTGCCCAGTGGGCAATGAGCCGATGTTTGACATTTTGAACATGCGGCGGGCGCAAGTGCTGATGGAAAGCAAGTTCCCCGATCAACTGAAGGCCGCATTCACCGGCATGGAACGCAGCGGCAACCCATGGCAGATGAGCGAAGACCGCTTGAATTGGGCGCAATCGCTTGACTTTAAAGTGCCGACGGTGGAAGAGAACCCCGATTACGAGGTGTTGTATTGGGTGGGTTGCGCTGGGGCCTTTGACCCGAACGCCCAAGCCACTGCCCGCGCCATTGCCACCGTGTTGCATAAGGCCAATGTCAATTTTGCGGTGTTGGGCAATCAAGAGACCTGCACCGGCGATGTGGCGCGTCGCGCTGGCAACGAGTATTTGTTTTTTGAGATGGCGAAGGCCGTGATTGAAACTTTGAAAGGGGTTGAGGCTGACAAACGCACGATTGTGGCCGGTTGCCCACATTGTTTGCACACCATTGGCAAAGAATATCAGGAGTTGGGCGCACACTTTAAGGTTTTGCATCACACCCAACTCATCAATCAACTGGTCGGCGAGGGCAAACTTAAGATTGATGCTAAGAAGATGCTGGAAAGCGTGACTTTTCACGACCCGTGCTATCTTGGGCGGCACAATAACGAATATGACGCGCCGCGCAAAGTGTTGACGACCTTGGGCGGCGAACAGCTTGAGATGCCGCGTAGTCGTAATCAATCATTTTGTTGTGGGGCGGGTGGGGCACAGGTGTGGAAGGAGGAGGAGCATGGCAAAGAGCCGATGAATATGCATCGCTTTGCCGAGGCCAAGGCCACCGGCGCTAAGACGCTCGCTATCGGCTGCCCGTTTTGCTCGCGTATGCTCAATGATGCCAACGCCGCCGACGGCAAATCAATGCAAGTGAAAGACGTGGCCGAATTGGTTATGGAAGCGCTTGTTTAATGGTCAATGGTTAATGGTTAATGG
>CAZLOF010000119.1:3164-10208 GCA_964560745.1 uncultured Thermoflexus sp. | reverse complement strand
CCCAAAGGCCATACAGTGATTTCGACATTACATCTTTTGGTTTTACCCCCAATTATTGAAAAGATGCGCCTAAGTTAATAAAAGGTTTCACCAATTTCACGCTCTCCCCAAAACTACGCTTTGGGGAGAGCGTATCGGCCCTTCATCTTTTAAGAATTTGCTCTAATAGTTGGCTACGCAATGCCGCTGGCATCAACGCTAGTTCAGCCGCCTGTTTAATACAGGCCGCAACATCGTCATACTGCAAGTCATCTAACGATCTAAATGAAAAATAGCGCACCCGTTTTAGGTTTTCGCCTTTGCCTAGCAAACGGTGCAGGGGGTCATCTAACAAAATGCCATGTTGAAAGCCAAGGGTGACCGAGTCATCATGCGGAATAATAAACCCGACATAAATCGATTTGCTTTTGCCCGGGGTGGGCAAATAAAACCCGATGAGCGCCCAGCCAAGTTTGACGGCTTCGAATGACGTTGGCAAATGGTGTTTGACCAACGCCCGCACCTCATTCGCCAATATGCGCATAACTGGCGGAAAATGAAGCAAAAATTCATCTGGGGTCGGGTCTGGTGGCAAAAATAGGGGCGGCATGATGTTATGCTAAGCAAAGCTCAAAAATGCAGATATGCCGAACTCACGATATGGCTGCGAGCATAGCCCGCAGCCATATCGTGAGTTCGGCGAAAACCTCAATTAAGGCCCGTGTGTAGGATATTTTTGTATCACCACAGGCAAATAAAACCGGCGCAAAATATCGATGGTTATTTTACGCTCTGGGGTAATACGCGCCACATTATCATAGCCGATCACCACCAGCCGATAGCCATAAACATGGTCAACGGCAACTTCTCCATCCCGATAAAAATAATTGGCCCCAGCATCATTTTGCCCGCGTGGGCTTAAATCAACAATTTCATTATAAAGCGTTTCGCCCAAAGTGATATCGCGCCGTAACACACGAAATGAGGCAACTTCTACCTCGCGGCGGGTGACAAATTGCAAACGCACTTGCACACCGCCCTCGGCCCGTTGCGGCGAATGGTCTTGCAGTGTCATTGTTTCAACAAAAACACTAAATTCATCGACAACCACCTCGGTCTTACGTCGTTGAATCACCGTAAACGGTTGCGATTCGCCCGTATTATTAGCCGGTGAATCATAGAGCCAAGGATCGCCACTGGTTTGGGCGCGAAAGGTATAAGATTTCGGCTCATGCGCCAACAAATTAAGGGTGATATACATGATGCCGCCAGAATTAAGCGGCGCACTTTCACACGTAACCACCCCAGCTAGGGTTTTTGAAGTTGGGGTAGGTGCAAAATGGCAATCTCCGCGTCCTTCGGGTATATTTTTGGTGTAGCGGCCTGCTAAAAATTCAATCCCAATAGGTATCTCGACAACTACCTGCGCATTTAAAACATCACGCGGGCCGGCCTGTTGCACACACACGATCAAATCAAAGGGTTCATTGGTCAATTTTTGGGGCGTTGAGGTGCGAATATCGCAGATGCTTAGATCGATCTCATTAATTGTGCCTCCTTCATCTGCCTGTGCTATTGGTGCAGTCCATAGCAATCCTAATTGCAATATAAGTGCAAAAAGCCACCCTCTATTCAGGCGGCTCAATTTTAGAATTGGGAATGATATAAAACACATCACGCTACCTATCACGATAGCTGTCTTTGCAACACTCGTCAATTAGAAACTGATTGCAGAAGGCATTGAATAATCTCGGTATTTGGTCGTAGAAGCTGGATGTTATACTTCGTAGGTTGATGATTTGTTAAGGTAGGTACACATTTTCCTCACCCGCATCCTTTATCGTCAAGCAAACCTTGTGTTTGCATGGCAGTTTGCTAAAGTAGATTGAGAAAATGTGCTAAATGCCCTAATTTACAGATTTCTGAATGATTGCCCAACCTAATAAGCTATATCTGGGGCGCGAATTTAGCCCAGTAAACCAAGTGCCGATGGACGAGCCACTGTTGCTCAACATCCGCGAATTAACCAGCCACGCCTTATGTTTGGGCATGACCGGAACCGGTAAAACGGGCTTGGGCATGACTGTGCTTGAAGAAGTATTGTTGCAAGGGGTCCCGACCATCATTATTGACCCCAAAGGCGATATTACCAACCTTGCCCTCTCATTCCCAAATTTGTTACCTGCCGATTTTAGACCTTGGATTGATGCCACCAGCGCCGAACAACAAGGCCTAAGCCCCGATGAATTGGCCGAGCGCACGGCAAACGATTGGCGAACAGGCTTGACCGCATCGGGCATTACGCCCGACCGTATGAAACAACTAAGCGAGCGGGTGGATGTGCGGATTTACACCCCCGGCAGCGATGCTGGCATACCCATTAATGTATTGCAAAGCCTGCACCCGCCGCCCGAAACCACCATTACTTGGGCACGCAATGCCGATGTCTTGCGTGAACGCATCTCACAAATGTGTTCGGCCTTGCTCGAAGTCATTGGGGTTAATGCCGATCCACTCAAAAGCCGTGAGCATATTTTACTCGCCACCATTTTTGAATCGGCATGGCGAGCACACCAAGAATTAGACATCACGCTGCTGATTCGCATGATTCAAGACCCGCCACTAGCGCGAATTGGCGTATTTGATCTTGAGGCGTTTTACCCCAAGGCTGATCGTTTTGATTTGGCGATGGCGCTCAATAATTTGGCGGCATCCCCCTCGTTTCAGGCGTGGCAAATGGGCGAATCGATCAATATCGACACCCTGACCAAACCCATTCGCGGGGTTGGCGGCTCAAACCCCACCGGCAAGACCCGCGCCAGCATTTTTTATTTGGCGCATTTGGGTGAAGCCGAGCGACAATTTTTTGTGACCTTGCTGCTCACCCAAATTGTGACCTGGATGCGTGCCCAAACTGGCACATCGGTGCTAAAGTGTTTGGTTTATTTTGACGAAGTGTTTGGCTATTGCCCACCCGCCCCGCGCAACCCATCTACCAAAGCCCCGCTGATGGCGATTTTAAAGCAAGGGCGTGCATCAGGCTTAGGGGCATTTTTAGCCACCCAAAACCCCGGCGACCTCGATTACAAAGGCTTGTCGAATATTGGCACATGGATGATTGGACGCTTACGCACCGAGCGCGACCGCAACCGCGCCCTTGAAGGCTTAGAGGGGGCCAGTATTGGCTTTGACCGCGATGAGATGGAAGGCCCTTTGGCAACCTTGCCCCCACGCACCTTTTTGTTGCAAAGCATCACCAGTGGCGCCCGCTTTTTGCAAACACGCTGGACCATGAGTTATTTGCGTGGGCCAATGACCCGTGACCAAATTACCGAATTGGCCGACACTCGTGGGTGGCGACCCCGCAAAGAAGATACAGCAACGGGGAATGATGTGGCATTTAACGAACAAACCACTCAATATGTGCAGCCACAACCAGAATATGATAAACATTATGGGCAAACGCAAGAAACCGTCATTTTTAGACCCAATCCAACCGCATCGGCCCAGCCCCAAAAGCTGAAGCCCTCGACGCTAAAATCGCCAGCGGCGGATTTGTTTCGCGCCATTCAACAACGCCAACAAGCACAGCAACAAGCCCAAGTGGTGCAACCCGTTGTTGCCCCTTCACCAGTGTTTATTCGCCCGCGCCAAGTGATGAATGCCCCGCTATCGATCATTGAGTCGCGGCCCATTTTGCCATCGGATGTGCGTGAGGTGTTTATGACCATGCACACCGCCCATACCAAACCCGATGGGGTGCGCATGGTGTATCGGCCTCATTTATTAGCCAGTGCCACCGCCCGCATCACCGAGCGGGCCAATGGGGTGATGTATGACGAGCGTCACACCTATTTACTCTCGCTCGACAAAATTTTGCGTGCGCCCGATTACGCCCGCGCCCAAAAATTACCTAATTTTGATGCCGGTGAATTGTCATCTGAGCCGATGGTAGATGCCGCTTATGCTGCATTGCCCGCAGGTATCTCGCAAAAATGGATTAACCAATCGGAACGGTTATTGGTTGAATATATTTATCGTAATGCAGTTGCATCGGTGTGGCATAACCGCACCCTCAAAATTTATGGTCGCCCGAATGAAAATAAGATCGAGTTTCGTTTGCGTTGTGAAGAAGTGGCGCGTGGGCGGCGCGAGATCGAGGTAACGCGCTTGCATCAACAATATGAGCAACGCATGATGGTTTTGCAAGACAAATTGGCCCGCGAAGAACGCGAGTTAAGCATGGATCGCAAAGAATTGGATGCCCGCAACCGTGAAGAAACCTTGACCAATATTGAATCGGCATTTAATTTTATTGTCGGGCGACAAAAAACTTCGGGGCGATCGGTCAGCGTTGGGGCGATTAAACGCCGCCAAACCCAAATGGCCGAGATGGAAGTGCGTGAGTCTGAGGAAACAATTGAACAGCTCAACGAAAGTTTGGCACGGCTGGCCGACGAGTATCACATTGCCCTAAACAATGTAAACGATAAATGGATGACGACGCTGAATGACATGCACGAATCGCCACTTGTACCACGCAAAGGCGATATTTTTGTCGATCTGATTGCATTGGCATGGGTAGCCTAGCACCATTGCCAATCGCTTTGGTGTATCATCGTTGCTCGAAAATGTGTCTTCTGAATATCGAAGGGTAAAAGGTTTTCGCCGAAATCACTATCACGCTATTCCCTGCGGGAATAGCGTGATAGTGATTTCGGCGTTACGTCTTTTAGGTTGCCACATTTTATTAAGAAAATAATTAAAAAATTAACATTATGGAACTTATCCGATCTCTTTTTGACTTTGTCCTTCACATCGATAAAAACCTCGAATTGCTGATCAGCCAATATGGCGTTTGGCTCTACCTCATTTTATTTGTCATCGTATTTTGCGAAACCGGCTTGGTCGTCACCCCATTTTTGCCCGGCGATTCGCTCTTGTTTGCGGCGGGGGCATTGGCTGCCAGCACTGGGCAACTTAATGTCTTTATTTTGTGGGTATTATTGTGCGTCGCTGCCGTCTTGGGCGACACAGTTAATTACGCAATCGGCAAAAAATTGGGAGTATCTATTTTTAGCGACAATGCGCGGGTGTTAAAAACACAATATTTGCGCAAAACCGAAGCCTTTTACGAAAAACACGGCAACAAGACCATTATTTTGGCCCGTTTTGTGCCCATTGTGCGCACCTTTGCCCCATTTGTGGCCGGTGTGGGCAGCATGCAATATCGCCGTTTTATCACGTACAATGTTATTGGTGGCGTGGTATGGGTCACTATTTTTTTAACCGTTGGTTATTTGGTCGGCAATATTCCTATTATCAAAAATAATTTCTCACTCGTCACCATTCTAATCATCATTGTTTCGGTGGTGCCAATGGTGCTTGAGGTGTTGAAAGAAAGACGAGAACGCGCGGCTGGACACGGCAGCCATTAGCAATCGCCATCATCATTAAACATACGCATTGATAAAAATAGTGAGCAAGTTTATGCTTTTTCAGGTGAATATGGCCCTGACGATTTATTAAAATCGAGTGTATTATCTGAATGCGAATTTACCGTATCTGACATTTTTACATCATGAGCATCTTCGTGATGCAATGAGAGCTTAGGTTACTTATCCTACTTCTTTGAGGTAATACAAAAAAATCATGGAATATCGAATCGAAAAAGACTCACTAGGCGAAGTGCAAGTTCCTGCCAATGCCTATTATGCAGCGCAAACCCAACGCGCCGTCATCAATTTCCCAGTTTCGGGCATGAAGCCCTATCGCGCTTATGTGTGGAGCATGATCGCGATTAAGCGGGCCGCCGCCGAAGTCAACGCCGACCTCGGCTTGCTAGATAAAAAATTGGCCAATGCCATCATTCAAGCCGCCGATGAGTGCATGAATGGGGCACTGGCCGATCAGTGGGTGGTTGATCCATTCCAAGCGGGTGCTGGCACGAGCCACAACATGAATACCAACGAGGTGTTAGCAAACCGCGCTAACGAAATTCTCGGCTATGCCCTGACCAGCAAAGACAAGAAACCCGTCAACCCCAATGACCATGTCAATATGGCGCAAAGCACCAACGACACCACCCCCACCGCCATTCGTTTGGGCGTGTTGTGGCGCTTGGGCGAATTGCAAGCCAGCGTCCAAGGGTTGGTTGATACGTTGTGGGCCAAAGCCAAAGAATTTGACCCCGTGGTTAAATCAGGCCGCACCCACTTGCAAGATGCCGTGCCGGTGCGCTTAGGCCAAGAATTTAGCGGTTACGCCAAGGCCGTCGAACGCGATTTGCAGCGCATTAACCGCGCCGCCGATACGCTGCGCCGAATGCCCATTGGTGGCACAGCCGCAGGCACAGGCTTAAACGCCCACCCCGATTACCACAAGCGCATGGTCGTGGCCTTGTCACGCTTGGTTGGGCAAGAATTGCACCCCAGCGATAACCTATTTGAAGGGATGCAAAGCATGGCCGACGCCGCCGACTTTAGTGCCTCATTACGCACTTTGTCGATCACACTCACCCGCATCGCCAACGATTTGCGCCTACTGAGCAGCGGCCCCACCACTGGCTTCGATGAAATTCGCTTGCCACCGGTGCAACCGGGTTCGTCTATCATGCCGGGCAAAGTCAACCCCGTGTTGGCCGAAATGCTCAACATGGCGATGTTCCACATTCAGGGCTGCGACCTGACCGTGAGCTTGGCGGCCCAAGCGGGTCAGCTTGAGCTAAACGTAATGATGCCCATCATCACCCACAACCTCAACGAAATGGTGCATGTCATGATCGGCTCGATCAATGCCTTCGTCAGCAAGTGTTTGGTCGGCATTGTGGCCCAGCCCGAAAAGGCCAAGGGCTGGCTCGCCAAGAACGCCATCATCGTGACGGCTTTAAACCCCGTGATTGGCTATTTGGCGGGGGCCGAGTTGGTGAAGGAAGCCATGAAGCGCAACATGGCAATGCGTGATCTCGCCGCCGAGCGCATCGCGGCAGGCAAATTGACCAAAAGCGACGGCAGCCCGATCACCCTCGACGAGGTTGACGCAGCGCTTGATGTCTATAAACTGACC
>CAZLOF010000119.1:0-3154 GCA_964560745.1 uncultured Thermoflexus sp. | reverse complement strand
GCCGGTGGTGGCTAATGGTGACAAGGTGAGTGGGTGAGGGGGGGACAAGGTGAAAGAATCAGCTTGTCACCCTATCACCCCCTCACCCTCACCAAGGCCGCAACACTGGCGCAATATCGCGGCGACGGCTGAGATCAGCCAATTGGTCAGCCCGGCCAACTTGAAGCAGCCGTGCATCCATTTGTGCCCGCGAGCAATAAATATCGGGCGTGAGGCCTGCGCCCAATTGCTCTTGGAATGGGTCGCGCACCGAAACGGGGCCGGTGGTATAGCGTAGCAAAAATTCGAGCAAATGATGATTGTGGGTCTGCACTAAATCAGGGCGAGCTACTGCCAAATTGTGACGCTGATTTGGGTCGGTGTGCATGTCAAACAAATACACCGGCTCATACGGGTATAACCCAGAATGCAAGGTGCGGATCATACGATATTGCGGGGTGCGCACGGCCCGTTGAAATGAATAAATGCCCGTGCCCAGCACCAACGACTCGCGTCCCGATATAGATTTGCCGCGCACCGCATCGGCCATACTCACCCCATCCCATCCGCTCGGCACAGCCAGCCCCAGCAAATCGTTCATCGTGGGTGGTAAATCGAGTTGATACATCAGGCCGTCATACACCGTTTGAGTTTGGGTGACACCTGGCCAATGTATGATGAGCGGGACATGGGTTGTGCCTTCGGCACAGTTGCCGTGCTCAAAATACATACCCAATTCGCCCACACTTTCGCCATGATCGGCGCTGATGATAATGGCGGTTTCTTCGGCAATGCCAAGGGTGTGTAATTGTTGCAAAATCTGCCCAATCTTGTCATCTACATAAGCGATGCCAGCATCATAACCGTCGGTATAGCGCAAAAACAACTCGTAATCAAGGATATTTTCATCCGGCATCATCACCCAGCGCCCGGTGTGCGGGTTTTTGCAGCCCTCGAAATGCAGCCACCAATCGCGGGCGGTGCGAGGACCATAAATATTCTCAACATCCCATTTCACCTCAGTCGGGCTAGGGTTAGGCAAGGTCGGTAGCCCTTTCATACGATCCCAATAGCGTTGAGGGGCAATGTAAGGCGTATGCACATCCCAAAAATTGACATGCATAAACCAATTGTCTTGTGTGCCATTGGCCTTTAGCCATGCCAATGCCAAATTACCCACTTCATCGGCGGTCTCGCTGCTGCCCGGCAACTGATTGCCAAAGTTTTGGGTAAAGCCAGCAAAAAACCACCACGCCAGATGCCGCTGCCCAAACCCGCTAAAGCCAATGGTTTGCCAGCCCTGCGTCTGAAATTGACGCATCCACATCGGGCGTTCGGGGTCGTGGTCGTGCGCCCGCCCTGCATAACGCAATTGCGAGGCAGGGCCTTCGTGACAGCTTACCCCATTATTAATGCCAAAACGCCCGCTAAATAGCGCGGCACGGCTGGGCAAACACGGCGCATCGCTGGTATGGCAATTTGTCGCAATAAAGCTGTTACGGGCCAATTGGTCAATGACGGGTGTCGTTGGGCGCGGGTAACCGTATGGCCCAAGGTGATCGGGGCGGCATGAGTCGATATCGAGATAAATAATTCGCATATTAAATGCAGTATAAAGGGATTGACAAGCGAAGCAATTACTGAGATGATAGTAAGGCTTTGATTAAATCTTATGTGCTGCGGCGCGTCATTAAAGCGCTGTTTACCATCTTCTTTATCACCTCACTGGTGTTTTTTATTGTGCGGCTTATGCCCGGCAATCCGATTGATATTTATATTTCGCAATTGGTTATCGAAGAAAGCATGAGCTATACCCAAGCCCTCGACCAAGCCGCCGCTTTGTTTCAGCTCGATTTCAATAAGCCGGTTATCTGGCAATATGTTGAGTATTTAGGAAATTTGCTTCAAGGCAATCTTGGTTTATCTTTTCGCTCAAAAGGCACCCCAGCGGCAGACATTATTTTCAAATATTTGCCTTGGACCTTATTTTGTGTGGGCAGCGGCTTGGTGCTTAGTTTTGCAATTGGCTTATTGCTCGGCATGGTGGCGGGCTTCAAACGCAACAGCCCGCTCGATATCGGTATTTCGTCGCTGGCGGCGTTGGTCGGGGCCATCCCCAACTACCTCATTGCCATCATGTTTATCGTGGTGATGGGGTCGGTGCTCAATGTTCTGCCCTTTGCTCAAATTCGCGGCTCGCTGTCGCCCGGGGTGCAACCCGAATTTAGCCTCAATTTTGTCCAAGATGTGCTTTTTCATGCGTGGGTTCCCATCCTCATCTATATACTCAGCACCGTTGGCAATTGGGTTTTGCTAATGAAAAGCAGCACCACCTCGACATTGGAGGAAGATTTTGTGACGGTGGCGCGGGCGCGTGGGCTAAAAGAGCGCCGCATTTTGACACAATATGTCGGTCGTAATGCGATGTTGCCGCTCATCACCCAGCTTGCCATTAGCATCGGCTTTGTGGTGGCGGGTTCATTTGCCATCGAAACCTTATTCGTTTATCAGGGCGTTGGCGCGTTGCTGCTGCAAAGCATTCAGGCGCGTGATTATCCAGTGGTGCAAGGCATCGTGCTCATCATCACTGTCACTGTCGTTACCGCCAACTTGTTGGTCGATCTGCTCTATAGCCGCCTCGACCCGCGTATTCGGGTGCGTTAGGCGAGGTCGTCTATGTCAACATGTAACAATTGCGCCATTTTTGATAACACTTGTTTGTTTGCTGTCATATCACCCCATTCTATTTGGGCTAAAACATCAGTAGAAATACCAACGGCTTCAGCGAATGAATGTGAACCAATCTTGCGATATTCACGCCATACACGAATCGGGTTTTGCCCATCCAAAATTGCATTGGCGATCGATAACGGTATTAACTCATTTTCGCCACGCGCAAGTTGAGATTTGGCAAGATCAAAGTCACGAATGTCAAATAGCATGTGTTCAGAATTTTGAAAGTGTAAAATTTAAATGCTCTATGCCAAATTTCTGCGAATTTTTATACAATCATTATAACTATCTATGGGAAACATCAAGAATTTGAGAGAAGCTATTACTGAAAAATTCAGTTCAGATGAGATTACAACCTTATGTCATGACTTGGGCATCAATAAGGATATGATTGCGTCTAATAGAGATCCGCTACCTATTACGGTGACCAAGTTGATTGAAC
>CAZLOF010000118.1:0-10214 GCA_964560745.1 uncultured Thermoflexus sp. | reverse complement strand
ATGCTTTAAACGCGCTTAAACCGCAAACGCACTTTAAGCCAAGCCAAACGCAAATCACCCCGCATGGTTTGCCATGCAGTTTGGGCACGCGCCTCATCTTGAGCTTTGGCATTATCGTCACGTTCTGGGGTCAGGGCAAAGCGGTCTAACACATACAACTCGGTAATCTGCGAGGCCGAATCTTTGGTACGCGGGGCCAATACGGCTAACCTTTGGGCTTGCTCATTAGGCGTAAGCGTAGCCCCTAGCCCCAGCCAACTAGCCCAACGGCTGAGCATGGCGTAAGCCCGTGCTACCGGCTTTAGGTGATTAAACCCATAACTTTCAGCGATACGCAAGACCAGCAACAGCAACCCAATCAACAATAACAACCCGATGACATAAGGAGCGATAAGCAATATATAACCCCACACCAGCAACAAAGTCGCCAATAACGCCGTGAGTGCCTTTATTAACCAAGGCGGCACAATGGATGCCGGTGGCGACGTATCATTGGGTGCAGGTGTGGCATTGGCCACGACAGAAGTCGGCGTGGGCGTGGGCGTAGCTGCATTGGGGCGTGGGGTTGGTGTACCCGGTGTGCCCGATGTAGCTTGTGGCGATGGCGTTGGGGTGGGCGGTAAGCGAGTAGCGGTAGGCTGCGGTGTCGGGGTCGCGGTGGCAACCGCCCGCCGCACAATGGGTTGTTGCCCAGCGGTCGGTTCAAATTCGACCCAGCCGTAATCAGGAAAATAAACTTCGACCCACGCATGGCTATCACGCGCCCGCACCAAATAATCCATCGAAGCCACCCCATTAGGCGGTTGATCAAGCGTATCGGCCTGCGGCTCACCTTGGGCATAACCTGTTGCCATACGAGCCGGTATCCCTAACGAGCGTAACATCACGATCATGGCAGTTGAGTAATAGGTGCAATAGGCGCGGCGCGTCTCAAATAGCACATAATGCGCCGCCTCAACCCCGGGCGGCGGCGCTTGTGCCCCCTCGTCATACAAAATGTTGTCACGCAGCCAACGCTCAATTTTTAGTGCTTTATCAACATTTGTGCGGTCATTTTGGGTGAGGTTGCGAGCCAAATTGCGCACCTCTGACGAAATATTATTGGGCAATTGCAAATAGCGCTGGGTAATTTGGCGCGGTTGTTGCACTGGCGCTTGGCGCAGACGTTCAATCTCGGCCACGCTAACAGACCCCATCGAGGCAAAACGATTGCCGCTCAACATCGGGGTATTTAGGCGCAATTGCACAATTTCATACGTATTATTGCTAACAGGGGCATAATTTGCCATTGCCACCACATTGCCCCACAATGGCTGCCCCGCCGTATAAAGCGCATTGGTACCACGATACAACGAAAACTGCCCATCGACCCGCGTGCGGCTAAAATAAAGCGTTTGGGTGATGGGGGCGCTGAGCGGCTGCACCTCAAGCGAATCTGAAACCGTGTTTAACCATGTTTGCCCATCATAATTATCAAACGACTGCGCCCGCCAATAATGGCGCAAATCGGCGCGAGCATTGACGGTCATGACAGGGTCTTCGGGCAAATCACGCGGGCCGCTCAAGGTTAATTGGTTTTCAAATGAATCGACCGGACGCACATTGAAATTACGCACTGCCGAAAACATGCGCCCAAAACGGGCTTGCATCTCTGTATAGGGCTGGGTCATTTGCCCAAAAAATTCTTGCGCCGTTTTCGATTCAACAATATCGGGCAATTGCGAGGCACTCAACAATACGACTGCGCCGATGATGACGCTGGCAAGTGTAAAACTGCGCCGCAATTCGGGCGAAAAACGAATATGATCATTGAGCCAAACCATTTCGCGTTCAGCCAAATACGTGTAAACCAACATCAACAATGCGCCAATCAGAAACACCGCCAAATAACTTTGCATCGGCACGTCACCACCATAATAATAGGTATTGACAAACAACAAAAAGCCAGCGGGCAAAATTACCAGCCATACCTGCTGATGTCGATACGTGTTCCATGCGGCAAAATAGGCGATCACCCATGCCAAAATACACACCAGCAAAAAGAAAATTAAGCGGTCATTGCTACTGCCATTGTTTAACAATTCATAAAGCCAAGCATTAATTTTGTCAAACAATTGCAAAATACGCCCACGCCAAGGCAAATCAAGGTTGACATAATCGCTACGCCCTGCCGCCACCCCAATCGTAAACAAGCCATACATCAGGCTTGTGAGATGAGCGGTCCAGCTGGGGAAATTGCTATATGACAAGGCCACGCCGCTAGCAAGGGCCAACAACCCCACCCAACCCGCTGCTCGTAGCCCCGGAATCCACTCGGCGGCGGCAACGGCATTGGTGACTGCCAACAACATGGCTGCTAAAACAAATAGGATGAGAAATTCAGCGCGACGCATGGTAAGAGCGTGATTTTAATAAGTTTAGCTTATTGCCACGTGATATTGATGTAAACCCAATGAAAAAATCGCTGTGCCAAAAGTTGGATTTTTCAATATAGGCTACAACACCAATACCATTAAAGCCTGCCAATTGGGCGCAAATGGGGGCGGGTAATGGGTGATGACGCGCGTTGGGTGATACTCACCCTTGGTCGCAAACAGCCGCAATGCCTCGGCCCACGCTGGCGCGTCATCTGGGTCTAAAAATACCGCATGGTTATAACCCGACAATGTCTCTTTGGCATAAGGCAAATCGGCGGCAAAGATGGGTTTGCCATATCGCTGAAATTCCGACATCGGCAAGCCCCATGTCTCACTTTTAGATGGAAAAACCATCGCCGCCGCCTCGGTATATTGCGTCTCGACTTGCTGCCGACTTTGAAAACCGACCCATGCCACATTCGGCAAATCGGCATATTTTGCCGCCAACATACCGGCATAGGCATTCATTTCAGGTGCAACAGTCAAAATAAGCCGCAATGGGGTATCAACCAGCAAACGCATCGCCACTAAAATCACCTCATAATTTTTGTAGGTGCGTGGAAAAGTTGGGTAGACTAAGTCAAGCGTTGAGGGTTGCGCGTTGAGGGTTGGGGGTTGCGCTGGCTGGCTAAACACCGTTTGCGGGGGCGCAACAATAATTTTGGCAGGGTCACAGGCATAGAACTGCACAAAGGCTTCACGCATCCATTGTTGTTGCACAATAATATGTCTGTTTTTATGTAAATTAGTTTGATAATTAAATGTATAAAGCCATTGAAAAAGCTTGAGTTTCAGATCATAACGAGCGCTGATGCTGCCGCGATAAAACGGCATTGGGTTGTGACAATACACCACACGCTGCCGTGCCCGCACATTGGGCGACACATCATGCAACGAAATCCACGTATCAACCGATTGATTTAGCGACCAAAACCAAAAATAAATATACTCATAAAATAAGCGAATACCCCAACTTTGGCGTGAGTGTGGTTTCTCGATAAAGATTACATTGTCCTGCTGCAAGTCTCGGTATAAGTCGGCGCGATGACAAAACATCGTTACCCGAATCTCGCCACGTTGAAAGGCTGGAGCTTGACATAACTGCGACAAAAAATCACGCGCAATCGTCAGCATACCCGATTGATAAATATTAATAGCAGAAAGAACAATATGGCGAGAAGTCATAAAAGAATACAGAGTTTAGAATAAAGAATACAGAATTTAGAACCAAGTTTACGCACATTTAAACTCTGTATTCTTAATTCTGTATTCTTAATTCCGTATTCTTAATTCTTGGTTCTTGGCTCTCAACCGCAATTGACATAAAGGCTCGCGCAAAAGCTAGCAATCGTTGATGATGCGCGTCGGGGCTAAAAGCAGCGCGTTGGCGCTGCCACGCTGGTTCGGTATCAAAATGTTGGCGAATGGCGCGAACACAATCGGCCACATCCCCCGCCCGAAAATAGAGTGCGCCCAGCAAATCTTGCTCAAGATGCACCGGAAAATCGGTGGCAATGACCCGTTGACCCAAAGCCCGCGCATCTTCTAACACCGTGCTCCAGCCCTCAAATACCGATGGCTGCATAATGGCCGATGCCCCGCGCATCAACATGATTTGATCATAACGTGGAATCATGCCCACCATATGCACCAGTGATTCGATACCCCATTCGCGTAATTTGGTCTGTAACGATGGAAAATAGGTCGGATTGCGATAATCTTGGGTTGGGCCAGTACACACCAAATGAATCGGCTGCCCAGCTTGGGCCAATTGATGAAGTGCCTCGAACAAAGTCGCATGACCTTTATGCGCCCAAAATTGATTACATACGATCAGATAACGGGCTGGCAACTGATATTTAGCCACAATAGGTGCAGGGTCATCGGCCCAATTTGGCTCTGGCACAGTGGCAAAGCGCAGCAAATGTTGCTGCGCAGCAACATCACCAAAATAGCGTTTTGCGTCATTTTGGGCATGTTGACTGCTAAAAATGACCTGTTGTTCAGGGTGCTTCAAGATCGCCGCAAAACGGCGGTCACGTCCGCGTATCTCGGCAGCCGAAAACAACTGAGGCATCCCCCGATGTTGAAAATCGGGAATCCAAGCAATTGGACCGGGCACAAGCCGATGCGCCGCCCCAAATACCGGAAATGTGATGACAGCCCCAGCCCGCCGCACTGCCATTGCCAAACGAAATGAGCGCTCGCCCAATCCCCATTGCGATAGCCGCCAACCATGATTTGCCAGCAACGACTCGAGGCGATTGCGGCGTTGCACAAACATGGGTTGATAAGCGATAGATGCATTGACAATGTTTTTTAAGGCTTCAAAGCGCTTGGCATCACGCTCATACAACAAAGTAATATGAGGGCGCTGGTCTGACGGCAACATCGACAAAGCCTTGACAAGATTATGCGTATACATCACCCCACCGGCCCATTCTTCGGCAGCAACTAAAGCGATGTGAATCGGCGAAGTCAACATGACACGCCCTCTATATAAAACACGCAACAAAAGGCAAAAAACAAATGACAAGATTGATCTTCTAAGCAAAAACCATCGGCTTTGTGAGTAATATGTTGAACTCTAATGCTAATGTTATTCACAATTCTGCCAACTTGTCCCCAATAATATAGGGAGTTATCCACAAAAATGTGGATAACGTCTAAAAATGTGGTATTACAAGTCGGTTGCATATCTCTACAATGAAAATAGTTGCAAACATGATTTATTAATTGCATGACATATTTATAGCCTAGCAATTTAACCATTGCAAAAGGTTGCAGATATTGTATAAAAAAACTAAAAATCGGCTTTTTACAAAGTGGCTAATGCACTATTCAAAATCGATTGCAAACGGACTCGCCAACGCTCGCGCCCAATTCGCACATGGTTATTGCTGACAACACAAGCCACCACCTCATTTTCAGGGTCAATGAGCAACTGGCAGCCACTCGCCCCACCGTGACCAAAGCTACTATTTGAAGCCAAATCACATAACATGCTGGGCACTGCCGGTGTTTGTAACATAAAGCCCAAGCCCCACGGCATAAATGTATTTGGGCCAAGTCCATCTACCGCAACATGTTTACCAAATACCCCGCCGGTTTGATCGCTGGTCATGGCTCGCACCGTAAGTGGTGAATGGATGCGTGGCCCGCCCGGGGCAAAATGTTGCCCAAATTGAATGAGGTCGCGCACAGTTGCCACTGTGCCAAACGCAGGGTGCGCCAACGACAAAGCATAAGGCGAGTTATACATCGCGCCCGCGCTGCCCTCGGCCATCACATTCGCCACTTTGGCAATACGCCCATATTCGCTGGGGGGCGGCGGCATAAATGTATTGCTCAACTTCATTGGCCCTATCACCCACTTTTGCACCAAATCGGCAAACGATTCACCCATAACGATCTCGGCCATATGCCCCGCCAATAGTGTGTTGTAATCGGCATAAGCCATTGACGTGCCAGCCTTAAATTGCAAAGGCGCACTAAACGCCTCTTCGACTAAAGCCGCACGTGGGGTTTGGGCAATTAACCTTGCCTCCATCTCGGGGGATTCATAAATTAGCCCAGAGGTATGGGTGAGCAAATGGCGCAATCGCACTTCTTCGCGCCCCTCGCCGGTGAATTGGGGAATAACATGGCAAACCAGAGTATTAAGCGTTAAGTGTCCTTGCTCAACAATCCGCATCACCATTGCAACGCTATAAAGTTTTGAGATCGACGCTAACGGCCACAAGACATCAGACGAAGCAGGCAAATTGGGCGCAGCCCAACCCGCATAATGCTCAATCACCATTTGCCCGCGTTGTGCTACGGCTACTGCGCCGCCAGCAAAACCGCCTTCGCGAATGTATCGATCAATGAGAGGAATATAAGAAGGGGTATTCATTTAATTGGATGTGACTATACCAATAAAATGAATATGCTCCAAAACTTACTTAAATTGCCCAGCTCCTTCATCAGTTTGCGATTACCTGACCGTGAGTTTCACCGGCGACATATAGTGAGATCTGCATATCGCATTTTTGCAAATGTCTCCAATAATCGAAAAGCTGCTTTTTACCATCAAAAGTCTGATAAAAACTTGATAGGTTCATGGATATAATAAAACAAGTGAAAAGACATTGGCCGTTGGTCATATTGAGTTTATTAATGGGTTGCAACACCGCAACCTCGACCCCAGTGGTCGTCGTTACCCAACCCACACTAGCAGCTACCGCTACGCAAATCATCGAAGCCACAATTGCACCATCGCACACACCCATTCCGCCAACCGTTATTACAAATTCACCAACAGCAATTGCCGCAGCGACAGCAACGCAAGCCCCGACAACATTACCGATCCCAACGCCGACCCTATCACCCACACAAGCACCTTCAAAAACACCGGCACCTGTTGCTACCAAAACAGCCATTCCAGCCACCTCGACTCGTGTCATTATCCCAACAGCAACGGCGATTCCAACAGTGATCATGCCCACATCACCCCCAGCGCCAACACAGGCCCCTGTTGTGGCAGCCCCGCCAGTTACTTCGGGTGGGCAAGTCATTCAGGGGCTGATGGCAGATGGCGCACCTTTTTGGGGCAACCCAAATGCACCGGTGGTCTTACATGATTATTCGGATTTTCTCTGATATACCTGTGCTCGTTACGTGTTAACGACCCTACCGACATTGATCGAAACCCATATTAAAACGGGTAAAGTTAAAGTTATTTTTCATAACACCCTGAGCTATGGCGAAGGTAGCATTCGGGCCGCCGAAGCGGGCGCGTGTGCGGCACGCCAAGGGCGGTTTTGGTCAATGCATTCGGCGTTATACCATCGTCAAAATGATCTATTTGGCAGTTGGAGCTTTAATGAATGGCTCGATGTTGTCGCCCCTATCGGCAAAACGGCTGGGGTAGATGTAAATGCTTTGTTAGCCTGTATCAACAACCATAGCACCCAAGCCCAATTAAAAGCCAACGATGCCGCCCAACGTGCCCGCGGCATTTACTTTCAACCCATTTTCGACATTTCAATTAATGGGGGCGCACCCAAGCGTATTTTTGGCGCCCCTTCGTACGAAGGGTTTGTTGCCGCATTTGAAGGCCGTTAGGCCGTTATAACTGCTACAATTAAGCACGCTATGGCTGATGATACGCCGATAAAAATTGTTTCTTCAAATCGCCGCGCCTCTTTTGATTATGAATTAGGTGAACGGTTCGAGGCGGGTATGTCTCTTACCGGCGCTGAAATCAAATCGATTCGCACCGGCAAAATGGATGTGCGTGACGCATTTGTGTTGATTCGCCAAGGCAATGCTTGGCTGATCAACGCTTATATTCCCCAATATGAAATGGCAACAGGGTTTAACAAAGCCACCGAAGAACGGCGCGAACGATTGCTATTGCTACACCGTCGTGAAATTAGCAATATCACCAAAGGTATTGAGCAAAAGGGCTTTACGGCCATCGCCACCAAAGTCTATCTTAAGCGTGGGCGCGCCAAAATTGAAATTGCCTTAGCCCGTGGCAAAAAGAATTACGACAAACGTGAAAGCATCGCCAAACGCGATTCTCAACGCGATATTGATCGCGCCTTGCGCGACCGTTAAAAATTATTCTATTTGATGAATATTGCCTCTCACACCAAACCCCTTCATCAATTGTTAACCGCCATCCCCGGTTTACAACTGTCTGCCGAATTACAACGAGCAACGACCGAAATTACCAGTATCACCGATGATTCACGGCAAGTGCAGCCCGGCAGCATTTTTGTAGCCTATTGCGGGGTGCAAACTGATGGTCACAAATATATTGCCGGAGCCTTACAACGCGGGGCCGCAGTCATTATTTGCGAATATACGCCCACATTAACCGCAGAAACCACCACGCCGATTGTGCTTGTGCCCAATGGGCGTGAGGCTTTTGCTTGGTTATGCGCGGCATGGCACGATTTCCCATCGCGCAGCATGACACTCATTGGCGTGACCGGAACCGATGGCAAAACCACCACCAGTACGCTGATTTACAACATTCTCAAGGCTGCCCCTGCTGTTTATGGCTACAAAGTTGGCCTAATTAGCACGGTAAATGCCGTTATTGGCGATGAAACCTTTGACACTGGTTTACACACCACCACCCCCGATGCCGATGAAATTCAACGTTATTTGGCGCAAATGCGTGATGCCGGCACCACACATTGTGTTCTCGAAGTCACATCGCATGGCTTAGCCCATCATCGCGTCGATGGCTGCGAGTTTGACTTAGCCCTCGTCACCAATATCACGCATGAGCATTTAGATTTGCATGGCTCGCGTGAAGCATACCGTGCCGCAAAAGGGCGACTATTTGAAAATTTATCATTAAAGGGGGCTAAATCGAGCCTGCCCAAACAGGCCATTTTGAATGCCGATGATGCTTTTTCATTTGACTATTTGCGCAAATTGGTCACCGGCCCAATCACTTATTCAAGTCAAAATTCAAATGACAGCACGGTAAGGGCCAGTAATATAAGCCACGCACCAGATGGCATGGTGATTACGGCAGAAACACCGGTTGGCTCTATCAAATTACACAGCACATTTATTGGCGATTACAACGTTGCCAATATTTTGGCTGCTGTTAGTGCAGGGTTGGCGCTTAATTTACCATCCGAAGTCATCGTGACTGGGGTTGCGGTAACCATTGGTGTACCCGGGCGGATGGAGCGCATTCATTTGGGGCAGCCATTTACCGCCATTGTGGATTTTGCCCACACCCCCAACGCGCTCGAAAATGTATTAAAAGCATTACGGCGTGTTACACAGCGGCGGCTCATTGTCATATTTGGCTGCGCGGGTGAGCGCGATGCCCAAAAACGCCCCATGATGGCGCGAATCGCGGCCACATTGGCCGATATTGCCATTTTTACTGCCGAAGACCCACGCCGCGAATCGCTTGATCAGATTTTGCTTGAAATGCAAGCTGGGGTTCCTAGCACTGCCACTGCCACTATTTTGCGTATTCACGATCGAGGTGATGCGATTCAAACCGCTTGCCTAATCGCACAAACCGGCGATGTTGTGGTGGCTTGTGGCAAAGGTCACGAGCAATCGCTGTGTTTTGGCACAACCGAAGTGCCTTGGGATGACCGCGAAGCCATGCGAAAGGCGATACGACAATTGGCTAAATAAACATTAATGTATCTTCTCAATAATTAGAAGCCAAAAAACATAACGCCGAACTCGCTAGCACTGTATATTTAACGAAGGTGAAGTCCTCATCAAACATGAAGTAATAGCGAGTTCGGCGAAAATTTGTTTTAATTTACCCTGTTTATTAAAAAGATACGAATTATTTGGGCGCAACGACCGACGGTGCGAACTTACGCGCAATAATAAACACGACAAACATTACAATCAAGAAGTTAATCAAGACTGAAATCATATCGCCAATCTTAATGGCGTTGAGCACTTTTTCGCCTTTTTCATTAATGGTGGTCCCCAAAGGAATCATAAGTGCGTTTGTGAGGTTGATTCCACCTAATATCACGCCAAGAATTGGGTTAATCAAGTCAGCAACAATTGCATCGATCAACTTACCCGCAGCGCCAGCAATGATGACACCGATAGCCAACGCGATGGCATTGGTCGCCTTAACAAATTTAATAAACTCTTGTATCATTTTTATTCCCTCATTTTAAAAATTTTTGTAACACCTATTTTATCGACCAAACGCGGTTATTTCCTTCGCGCAAAATTGGAATAAATTGGGCTCAACTGGAATTCAGGGGGTTGACAAGACAAAACGCTCAAATCCTTCCAAAT
>CAZLOF010000117.1:0-10232 GCA_964560745.1 uncultured Thermoflexus sp. | reverse complement strand
GTTGGGATCGAAACGGTGCTGCATTTTCCGGTGCGCGGTCGCAATTTACTGCGAGTGCAATCCGATCTGCTCGGCGCTCATGGGCTGAGCATCCGAAACCTGTTTGTAACAATGGGCGACCCTAACCGTATCGGCGATTACCCCGAAGCCAGCGACCATCACGATATTGTGCCGACCGGCTTGGTGCAATTGGTCAAAGAGCGATTTAATCACGGACAAGAAAGTTCGGGCGCAGCCATTGGTGCGCCGTGTTCGTTTTATGTGGGCGTAGCCATGAACTTAACCCCACCCTATGACGAAGCGATGGCGAAAGAGGCAAAATTGCTAAAAAAGAAACTCGACAGTGGGGCCGATTTTGCACTCACTCAACCAGTGTTTGATATCGTGCAAGCCGAGCGATTTTTAACATTTTATGAACGTCAATATGGCAAATTGACCTTGCCCATCATCGCCGGTATCTTGCCACTGGCGAGTATCAATCACGCCGAGTTTTTTCGCAACGAGGTGCCGGGGGTGGTGATGGGCGATTCCATCATCGAGCGTCTACGCCGCGCTGGCAACAAAACCCGCACCGAAGGCCGCCTCATTGCCCAAGAGATTATCGGCGAATTGCGCAACCTCATTCATGGCATCTATATCATCCCGGCTTTTGGGCGTTATGATGTGGTGGCACAATTGATTACAAGTGTCTTGTGAAAGGATGAAGGATGAAGGATGAAGGATGTCTAAAATTCATCCCTTATCCTTCATCCTTTATCCTTTATCCTTCTATGAATTATTGGCTACTCAAATCCGAACCCGATGTCTTTGGTATCGACCATTTAAAACGCTTTAACGAAACCATTTGGGATGGGGTGCGAAATTACCAAGCCCGCAACTTTTTGCAAACGGCCCGTGTTGGCGATTTGGCATTTTTCTATCACTCGAATGTTGAGCCAATCGGCATTGCTGGGCTGTGCAAGATCGTCGAGACCAATATCGCCGACCCATCCCAATTTGACCCACGATCAACCTATTACGACCCCAAAAGCAACCTCGCCGCCCCACGCTGGTGGACGGTGAAGGTGCAATTTGTCGAAAAATTCGCCAATATCATCAGCCTTGAGACCTTGCGCCAACAATTTAGCCCCGATGATCTCATCATCATACGAAAAGGCAATCGCCTATCTGTAACCCCTGTCAGCGAGGCAACGGCACTGCGATTGCTAGAGATGGCGCAATAAAACAAACCTCGCAGGGTTAACCCAGGTTACGCAAAAATGATAATTTGAGGCTTCCACTATCATCTTGCCCCCGACAATTCCGGCATTTTATTTAATAATGACTCCTCCATAATTTCTCCATATTTGTTTGATAGCATTGCATCGTAATTGATGAATTTTTCTAAAATTATGCTATCAAACCCCAAAAATATCTGTCATTTCTTATTAAATGGGGTCATAATCGCAAATTTATCAGCTTATACGATTATGCATCAAACGGCGCTAACACAATCTTTGGAATTTATTAACAATTTTTTTGTAAACTGTCAAAAAGTTCAAATAAACCATAACGGAGAAATAAAAAGCAAGGAAGATAGCTAACGATGTCAACGAATAATGCAATACACACACGTCTGATATACGGTATTTTGGCAGCCCTATTATTGGCGAGCTGCACCGCACAGGCTGCGCCAGTATCGCAGGCGGCACAACCCACCATTGCACCAGTTGCGCCGCAACAAACACAACCAACAACTGCACTGCCGCTTGGCAGCGCCTTGGTAATTACTTTGTTGGGTGCAGGTATGCTCATTCGGTTACTGTATTCATAATGACAAAACAAGTTTTATATGCGCAAAATTAACTTGACACGACAACAATGGCTGTTATTGGCGGGGGCGGTCATCGCTATTGTCGCCTTGGGTTTATTTGGCTTTCGTTTTACCCGTCGCATCATCAATCGCCCCGACCAAGAGCCGATACGCGGCTGGATGAGCATTCCCTATGTGGCGCGGGTGTCGAATGTGCCGCCTTGGGTGCTGTATCAGGCGCTAGGAGTCGAAGACGAAATCGCGGTTGACATCACCACCGGCGCACCGCGCCGCGAAGACACCGATAAGCGCTTCAAACCCATCTCGGCCCACGCCCGTGATCTGAAAATTACCCCGCAAGAGGCCGTCCGCAAAATCGAAGAACGTATCAAACAAGGTCCGCCATACCCACCACCACCCATCCAGTCACCCGACCTGCCGCCTCCTAGCCCTACGCCTAGCAAATAAATTATGGATTTACAAAGCACTTTATTGAGTGCGCTCTCACAATATGGTCTGATTGCTGTATTTGTCAGTGTGCTTATTTCCTCGGTTGGGTTGCCGCTACCCACTAGCTTTTTGCTATTGGTGGTGGGCGGGTTTGTCGCCAGTGGCGATCTTGATTTTGTGTCGGTCATGCTCGCGGCTATCCTTGGCTCGATTGTTGGCGATCACCTCGGCTATGGGCTGGGGCGATTGGGTGGTGAACGGGTGCTGCATGGCCTCGCCAAAGTGCTAAAAGCGGGATCGGTGGTGCAAAGAGCCGAAGATGCCATGCAGAAATGGGGCGGATTCAGCGTTTTTCTCAGCCGTTGGCTTATTACTGCCATCGGGCCTTATATCAATTTCATCAGCGGCATCACCAATTATCGGCTATTCAAATTTTCATTTTGGGATGTGGTGGGCGAGACCTTGTGGGTGGGGGCCTATGTCGGTCTTGGTATGGTGTTTAGCGACCGCATCGCCGAGGTCAGCGATGCGCTAGGCGACTTGGTATGGGTGATTGCGGCAGGCGTGTTGGCGATTGTGTTGCTGCGCAAGTTGATCTTGAGTTTTAGGCGTTCTTCTGAACAGCCTAAGTGATTTGATATCGCCCGGGCAACCCAAGTGTGTCGTTATCGGCAGCGGCGGTGAGCAATACTGGCGGCAACCAGCCGCATAGCAATATGCAACCGTTTTTGTGCGTTAGCTTTATCATCTCTCTGTTTGGCATTTTCCCATCCCAAACTTAATTTTAAGGAGTTATCTCATGGATCCATTTGTAGCTGAAATTCGTATATTTCCATTTAACTTTGCACCCAGAGGCTGGGCATGGTGCGATGGCCAACTCTTACCGCTCTCACAAAATACAGCTTTATTTTCATTGCTCGGCACAACCTATGGTGGCAACGGCAGAAATAATTTTGCTTTGCCAGACTTGAAAGGCCGTGCCCCTATGCATCAAGGCCAAGGGCCGGGGCTAACTTGGCGTGAGCTTGGCGAGGCAAGTGGCGATGAAACAGTAAACTTAATCGAAAGTGAAATGCTGGCGCACATCCATGCATTACGTGCCCAAAATGAAAGCGGGCAAGAAACGACCGCGCCTGCAACAAACACGTTAAAATGTGATCGAAAGCGATGGGCAAGCGGCGGGGCGTTTTTATATTGATCGCTGGCCGAGCGAAATTCGAATTGTTGATATCGCCTTGTTGCCGGCTTATCGCGGGCTTGGCATCGGCAGCGAACTATTGCACCAAACCTTAGCGAAAGGCACGCATACCCACAAATGGGTTTCCATTCATGTCGAAAAATATAACCCGGCCTATCGCTTATACACCCGGCTTGGCTTTAAAAAAATAGACGAAACTGGGGTGTATGATTTGTTAAATTGGCAACCTGAGCAAGCACATCATGTCTGACTTATTGACCATTGATTCTTTTACGCCCCATCTCGATACTACGTTTAGCATTGCTTTGTCTAATGGCGAGCTTTTGGCGCTGCGTTTGACCGAAATAACCGCCCTTGGGCAAAATAGTGCCAGCAACCGAATTCCCTTTTCGCTATTATTTTGCCACCCATCTTTGCCACGCAACGCCCATTTGCCACAACAAACGTATCACCTGCAACACGCTGCACTCGGCACATTGACCCTATTTTTAGTGCCGCTGAGGCCAGATCAAACCGGAATGCGCTATCAGGCTATTTTTACATAAGGCTGTGTGGGCTACGCGTCTTGTGTTAACGATCACCTTCTCGCTGGCTGAAAAATGCCTTCGCCTGTAATCGCTTTGGTTGCTATTTTTCGATTCAAATAATCAATGCCACAAAAATCGGCATAGGCTTGAATAGATCGCACTTGGCCCACGCCATAAATACCGCGCAACTGCCCAGTAACGATCTCGCGCAGACGGTTCCGCGAGCGCTGCTCAAGCCACCACCATTGCTGCCCTCTTTGCTTATCTATTGGGTCAGTCCAATGCAACATGCGGTAATTACGGTCGTAACAAACATACATCGGCAAATATTGCAGGTGAAAAATGTCGTAGCCATGGGTCCACAGCCGTAACGCCAACGATTGTTCCTCGCCATAAAAATACAAATGCGGGTCATAGGGAACCTCGCTAATCACCTCGCCCATCGTAAACAGGCTATTGCCATGCACATAAAACCCATAGACCGGCCCTTGCTTGTGAAGCATAAGCGATGTACACAATATCACATAATCATCCTTAAACGCTTGTTGCTCATATAAGCGCAACGCCAAAAAGTGATTGTGATTGTGCCTCTCAATTGAATGGACATTTTTGTAGTCTGGGATCACAAATTCTCTGGGAAACCCAGTAATCACCGGGCGCGGGTGGTTTACATTGAGCTTTTCAAACTCGGCGATCAAATATTCATCCCAGCCCGGCTCAAATACGGTATGTGAGTCAATTTGAAAAAAATAGGTTTCATTGTTATACAGTGTTTGCGCCAAATGCCGCGCCGCACACACCCCGTTGGCATAAATTGGGTCTATTTGGCAATGGCGAATTTGTTTTTTAAACGCAAAGGCATGGCTGTCAAAAAACTCCTTGGCGTAAGCATGTTCAACAATTCCAAACGTCAAGTCACTCTTATAAGTAGCGTGTTGATACGCACTCATGACCGTATATGGCAAAAATGGGTCTCGATAAGACGCGATACTAAGAAAAATTTTCATGGGTTAGTAAGCCGGGTGATGAAAATTTGGAGTTGTCGATTCTGGTATTTCAGAATAATAAGGCTTAAACACGCCTCTGCCCATATATGATTTGGGATGCAATGTGCGATTCAGATAATCAATGCCGCAAAAATCGGCATAAGCTTGGACAGAACGCACCTTGCCCACGCCATAAATGCCTTGCAAGCGCCCAGTCACAATTTCACCTAAGCGTTGCTGCGAATTGCGTTCTAACGCCAACCACGGCACACTACGATCTTTGTCTACGGGGTCAGCCCAGTGCAAGGTGCGATAGTTGCGCTCATAGCAGGTTGAAAGTGGCAGGCCATTCATGTGAAAAATGTTATAACCATGCGTCCATAAACGCAACGCCAAGGATGGCTCCTCGCCAAAAAAATACAAAAACGGGTCATACGGCACTTCGGCGGTTACTTCACCAACAGTAAAAAAGCAGTTTGCCCCAATGAGAAAACCTGTCACCGTAGGGGTGTCCGATTTAATCACCTCAGGTTTAATATGCACCAGATAACTGCCATCACGAAATGAATTTTCTTGCGATACAGACAACACCAAACAATCTCTGTGCAAATTGAAATCACCGTAAAGCAATTTTTGAGGATCCAACATGCGGAAGAAACTAGGATACCCGCTGATGATAGGTCGCTGGTGATTCACTAACAAATTTTCCATTTGTGCCACTAACTGTGCATCCCAATTTGGCTCAAAAATAGTGTGTGAGTCAACCTGAAAAAAATAGTCTTCGCCATTAAATAGCGTTTGCGCCAAATGTCGCGCCGCACAAGCCCCATAGGCATAGACAGGGTCCATACGATAGTGGCGAATTTGGTTTTGGAATGAAAAGGCCTGTACGTCAAAAAACTCCTTGGCGTAAGCATGTTCGACAACGGCAAACACTAAAGAATCTTTATACATTGCATTGTCATAGGCACTGGCAATCGTGATTGGCAAAAAAGGGTCTCGATAGGCAGCCAAACTCAGAAGAATTCTCATATTTTCCTCTATTCGGTGTCGCTGTCAGCCTCGTTATGGCTTGGCTGATTCGCATCTGTCAGCTTACCTTCAACAAAGTCGCGCAAATGGATGCGTTTTTGATGTGTAGGAAATTTATTGCCATCCAAGTTTTCTCCCCGCATATACGAAAAATCGCGCTGAACCACCTTTTCCTCGGCCTCTTTTGCAAACAACGCCTGACGATTTTGCGACCAACGCTCTGCATCTGCCCGCATCGTGTCAAACAAGGGTCCAGAGGTCACCACCCGCGCGTCAAATTGCTCAATATAATTTCGGGGGTAAACCACAAACTGCACCAGCGGCTCGCCAGCCTGATAATGCACCCGCAAATATGGCTCGGTCAACCGAAAATTCAAAGTAAAGCTCCCCTGATGCCAGTCTGTCTCGACCAAGCCCTCTAAAGTCACCACCCCACGTTTATAGTAATTAGGCACTGGTCGGATCAGCAAATTAGTGTCTTGCGAAGTGCGTACCAAAAATCGTGGATGAATGGTGAATACCCCACTGCCAAACCACGACACAGCCCAATCTGGCGACTCGTTTTCAATCAAAACATCATTTTTTTGCTTGCCGCCATTCCACTGCACACTAAAACTATAGGGGGTGAACAGTGTCCAACCGAGTGTGTTTGCGCTTGCAAGTGGCAAGCAGTGATAAAAATGTGGTTCGAACCAATCACGATCATGCTCGGCAGGCGCGACAAAATCGGTCAAGTCATATTCACAGTTGGGGTTAGGAATAAGCGAAATGTGGAAAGGTGGGTTTTGAAGCAACATTTGAGTGGCGAAAAATAGTATTGCCACCAAAATGATTTTGGTGGCAATGTATCTCGAACAAAGCAAAATCAACAAAACATGTTGATATTTATTAATAAGGCGCGATAAAAGTCAAAATCTAGCTTAAAGTCAATGAAACACTGGCCCGGTTATTCGTCTCGACTTCATATAGCACAGATAAATCTTCCACTTTGACATCCAAGCTATATTGCCCCGGCGCCGCTGTCACTCGCAACTTTATCGTCACTTTCATCCCAGACCACAATTCTCCAATACCACAGGTCACTGTTTTGCCATCAAAACTCCCCGTGCGCGGCAAATTTCCGTCAGAATACCATGCGCCTTCTTTTTCCCATTTCGCTGAAATAAAGCTCAGTCCGCTTGGCAAAGTTAAACTAGCCAACACCGCTGGCGCAGCAGCCGGAGATGTATTTTGGAAGCTGAGCACAATCTCATATGTCTTGTTCTGGTTAGCGCTTGCCCCACTTGGAACAACATTCACCGATGTTGCGCTGCCCACAACGGTTAATTGAGTTTGCCCCTTATTAATGCGTTCTTGTGAAAAATCGGGGGCGACTGAAAGCGGCGGGGATGAACTCGGTGGTGGTGCCGAACTCGGCGATGGCGCCGAACTCGGCGATGGCGCCGACATTGAATCTGCATCCAGATTACTTGTCACTTCAGCAGGCTTCGCAATCCCATAACCCGCATTGCTAATCACTAGCGCGGATGCCGATAAAGTAGCCTTTAATAATTGCCTTCTTTTTAAGGGTGCCATATAAAAAATTTAAATTTATTTAATTACAAAATTATACAACTGCTTCGATTTCGCTCAATTATCTCTATCGCCCACGCACCAACGCCACATACAACCGTATCGGCACAGTAACACGCTGCGATTGCAGTAAATGAATCGCGCCATCGGACCCCACACCACGCACGGTGTAGTCGTAGGTGTGACCTGCCAACACATCGCTGTCAATCACCTCATAGCTGGCCCGTCCATCTACCTCTTTGGGGGCAATGTTGCGAATAGACGGCCCGCCGCGTAGCGATGCCGCTGGCACACCCACTGGCTCACGCACCAACTCGTAACGCACGATATTTTGCGCACCCTCGGTGGCCCAACGCAACACACACACGCCCTCGGCGCGGCAAGTAACAAAAGTGACGAAGCTGCCGCCCAGCCGCACCCCGCTGTCACCTTGTCCTGCGCCCGCCGGTGACACTACAATGATGTTTTGCACAGCATTGTTGCCCGGCATATCAATAATGCGTGTATCTAACCCAATGGCTTGCGCCATGTTGACAAATCGTCCGGGCCGCGTCGCCCGCACCCTCAAGGTCACTGTCACTGGATGATCTTGGGTGACAATACCCAATTGACATTCGACCCGCCCTGACTCGGCGATAAAGACACACGTCCCCCCCGGTGGCTGCAAATTCACCGAGTCGAATGTCAAGCCTTCAGGTAACACGTCCACAAACAACACTGATGTGCCATTGCGTTCACCTGTCAAACTCACTATAAACACCAACTCAATCAGGTTGTTAGGGCCAGCGGCTGGGGGTGAGCCGCCATCTTGCATGCCGATGTCGGCTTCGTCTTCGTTGGGCGGCAATGGCTCTGGCGGCTTGAAGGGCGGCGGCTCATTTGAGGGTGGCGCAATAATCCTGATAGTCGTGGTTACGTTGATTGATCCCAGCGAATTGGTTGCCGTCACCATCGCCGTGTAAACCCCAAGTGCCGCGTAGGTATGCGTCACCGTTGCGCCGCTGCCGGTTTGACCATCACCAAAAGCCCACACATAAGTCACATTGCTACCCGCGCTGATGCTGGCGGTGAGGTAAGTGGTGCGGCCCAATATCGTCGGGCTGCTATTCTGCGCCGCCAAGCCAGTAATGGCGATGTCTGTCACCGTGACTACCGTCGTTGCCACGCTATTTGCGCCCAAGCCGGTGGCATCTGTCACCCTCAGCGTGAAGGTCAGCACGGTTGGGCTGAGCGGCGCAGTAAAGTTGGGCGAGGCAGCGCTGGCGCTGCTCAGCGTCACCGTCGGCCCGCCAACTTGTGCCCACAGATAGCTTAACGGCGTATGTCCATCAGGGTCGTTGCTGGCGCTGCCGCTCAGCGTCACAGTTGCGCCCACGCCCACACTTTGGTTTGCGCCTGCGTTGGCAATGGGCATGGCATTAGTCACCCACACCGAAGCCGAAACCGTGTTATTGCTCGGTTGAACCTCGCCTAGCGTATCACTCGTCACAGTATTGGTAAGATAGCGACCGATCACCCGAAGATCACTGGTAATAACGCCGGTTAGGGTGAGAATGCCCCCCGACCCAACAAGCAAATCGCTGATGGCCCAAGTAAAGGTAGGCCCGCCACTGGTTTGGGTGATGACCACACTGCCGCCATAGGTACTGCTTGTCACATTATTAATGGTGATGCTAATGGGCACAATATCGGTAATGACGACTTTGGTAGCCGTAAAATTGCCGCTGTTGCTAAAAGGAATGGTGTAAGTGACCGGTTGCCCTTGCACACTTTGGGTGGGCTGCACCTGTTTACTCACACCCAATTCTGGCCCCCATGTTGGGCAACCCAAAATAGACGAGGCCAATGGCGGCGCAAAACTCACATTGGCACTGATCGAATCGCCAATGCCCGGCCCAACCCCAGACGGGCCACTGGGGTTGCCCCACCAATTATTTGGGGCCGCTACTGCTGCCCCCCCCACCCAACGCACGGCGACATTGCTGTTGTAAACAATACAATTGTTGGTAAGCTGGCTTGACGAGCGGTCATTATGCAGTGCGCCACCCGTTTGTGCCGTATTAGAGACCAAGCTGCTATTGGTTACCGAAAGCGTGCTGAGCACACTGTAAATCGCGCCGCCACGATCACTGGCGATGTTATAACCCACTGTTGTATTTGAAAGATACGCCCCCGATGATTGCTGATGAAATAGCCCTGCGCCAGATTGCGCCGTATTAGAGACCACACTGCTGTTATTAACATTCAAAACGCTAAAAATGTTAAAAATTCCGCCCCCTTCGCTTTGGGCGCTGTTGTAGGCGATCAGGCTATTGTTCACAGTCAAGCTTCCGGTAGAGTGATTCGCAACCCCACCGCCATCACCCGGGGTTGAATTTGAAAGCACATTACTATTGCTGATTATCATAGACGCAGCCGTATTTAAGATGCCGCCATAATCGTTAGTGGCATAATTTTGGCTCACAGTGCTATTAATAAGGTTTAGCACCGACTGGTCTACATTGTAAATCCCGCCACCCTCATCTAGTGCGGTATTGCTCACAATGCTGGTATTCGTCACTGTCATCACGCTGTGATCGGTGTTAATGATGGCGCCGCCCACATCCTGCACCGTATTCGAGGTGATGCTGCTGTTCGCAATCGTCAACTTGGCATGATCAACGTTAAAAATGCCG
>CAZLOF010000116.1:0-10236 GCA_964560745.1 uncultured Thermoflexus sp. | reverse complement strand
TTTTGGCGTGCAATTTCACCCAGAAAGCATTTTGACCGAGCACGGCAAAGACATACTGGCCAATTTCTTGCGTTTGGCGGCGGGTTAGGGCGCGAATTGGGCCAAAATCTTCTTTGGCATTTTGCACACAACCGTATAAGCCGGGTCGAAGACATTGCCGATCTCATATTTCACCGCCTGACCCATCAACAGCCCCACGGCAACCCCATCTAAGCCATAGTCAGCCATTAGCCAGCGGCTCATTTCGGTGGTGGCGTGTTGCAGCGCTTGGTCGAGTGGGCGCGCGTTGCCGCAGGTGAAAATGTAGTCGGCGTTTTCGCCACATGGCCAAATATTGCGTGTGCCTTTTAACACGCGCACGGTGAATTGAATTTCGGACGAAATTTCAATCCCGGTGCCTGAAATTTCGCCATCACCCTGCACAGCATGGGCATCGCCCAAATGAAACAGCGCCCCGGGCGCATTGACCGCAAAATAAACCGTTACCCCCGCCACAAACCCGTTGTAATCCATATTGCCGCCATGCTCTGCCGAGGTCGCGGTTGAAATGGCCTGACCCAGCGCTGGCGCAACCCCAAAACAGCCCACCATCGGGTTGAGCGGCAAACTTAAATTGCCCAACTTGGTTTCTGGCGATACCAATGTGGCTGTGCCAGCGGCTACATCGGCCCGCCAACGCCCAACCCCAGCGGTGCGATCTGGCAATCCATGCACATAATCGGGGTCAACCACATTTTGCGCCAATACATTGCGCGTCCAGCCAAAGGCGCGGTTGGGCGTAATGCGGTCAAAGGTTACGGCCAGCGTATCGCCGGGTTGTGCCCCCTCAATATAAAACGGGCCGCTCATTGGGTTGGGGCGCTGGGTGATGGTCTTTTCGTGCTCATCCATGCCTGCCGCACATACGCAGCTTGTGATGACGGTATCACCATCATGAATGAGCAAAGCGGGTTC
The DNA here is from genome assembly GCA_964560745.1 of uncultured Thermoflexus sp. Lineage (GTDB taxonomy): Bacteria > Chloroflexota > Anaerolineae > J036 > Brachytrichaceae > AQU-03. The sequence continues at coordinate 9,282 of CAZLOF010000116.1, read as the reverse complement.
GTGCCATCCAATGGTATTGTAATAACGGGAGGGTTTGAAAGTATGAATCATGACAGCGATTATGACAGATTTATTGCATTAAAAACTAAACATAACCAATTAGAAAAGGGTATAATTAGGGGTCTTGAAAATTTCGGAGTTTTACCCCTGTGAGTGACGCTGAACAACCCGATCAAATGCACGATGCCGCTAGTCAGAATGGGGTTCCGCCCCTCAATGATAGCCTTATCATCGAACCTAGTTTAAACCCAGCTTTTGGCTTAATTCGGAATATCGACATTGACCGCGAAATGCGCAATGCTTATCTCGATTATGCCATGAGTGTTATTGTTGCGCGTGCGTTGCCCGATTCGCGGGATGGCTTAAAGCCGGTTCAACGCCGCATCTTATATGTGATGGATAGCACCGGCGCACGCGCCAGTGCGCCTTATCGTAAATCGGCCCGTGTGGTGGGCGACGTATTGGGCAAATACCATCCACATGGCGATGGCTCGGTTTATGACGCAATGGTGCGCTTGGCGCAAGATTTTTCGTTGCGCTATCCCTTGGTCGATGGTCAAGGGAACTTTGGCAGCGTCGATGGCGATCCACCTGCCGCCATGCGTTATACCGAAGTGCGGATGTCGCGGATTGCCGAAGAATTGATGGCCGATCTTGATAAAGATACGGTCGATTGGCAAGATAATTACGACGGCACGACCCAAGAACCTAAGGTGATCCCATCGGCGTTGCCCAATTTGTTGCTCAATGGCGCATCGGGTATCGCTGTTGGTATGGCAACCAACATTCCGCCGCACAATTTAACCGAATTGTGCAACGCGGTGATTTATCTCATTGATAAATATTTGGAAGCCCAAAGCCAGCAATTGGTTCCATTGCACAAAGAAGCCCCCTTGCCTGAAATTGATGTGACGGTTGAGGACTTGACCCAAATTGTGACTGGGCCAGATTTTCCGACGGGAGGCATTGTGATTGGGCGCGAAGGGATTCAGCAGGCCTATGGAACCGGACGTGGGCGGATTGTGATGCGCGGTGTTGCGACCATTGAAGATATGAAAGGATCGCGTAGCGACCGTTCGCAAATCATCATTACCGAGTTGCCATATCAGGTAAACAAAGCTTTGTTGGTCGAGCGTATTGCCGAATTGGTGCGTGATGAACGCATTTCTGAAATTAGTGATTTGCGCGATGAGAGTGACCGCAATGGGATGCGGGTGGTAATTGAACTGAAGCGGAATGCTCAACCCCATCGTGTGCTCAATCGTTTGTATAAATTTACGGCTTTGCAAACTACCTTTGGGGTGCAATGTCTGGCTTTGGTCGATAACCAACCGCGTTTGCTCAGCCTCAAACGGGCGCTCGTGATTTTTATTGAGCATCGCCGCGAGGTCATTCGCCGCCGCACCGAATTTGAATTACGCAAGGCCAAGGCTCGCGCCCATATTCTCGAAGGGTTGCGTATCGCATTGCAGCATTTGGATGAAGTGATTCGTATTATTCGCGGGGCTGCCAGCGCCGAAGCCGCCAAAGGCGAGTTGATGTCGCGATTGGCATTAAGCGAAATTCAGTCGCAAGCCATTCTCGATATGCAATTGCGGCGTTTGGCGGCACTTGAACGCCAACGCATCGAAGATGAATATCAGGAAATCCGCAATCAAATTTTGTATTTTGAAGATTTGTTGGGGCATCCCGAAAAAGTATTGCAGGTTATCAAAGATGACACGATACGATTGCGTGATAAATATGGAGATAAGCGACGCACACGCATTGCTCACGATGAACGCGAAAGCTTTGAAGACGAAGAACTCATTCCTGATAAGAATGTTTTGATTTCGCTGACACAACGTGGCTATATTAAGCAAACGCTGACCGATGCCTATCGCGCTCAAGGGCGGGGCGGGCGTGGGGCTAATGGCATGTCGACCAAAGGCGAAGACGAGGTGATGTTTTTGCTGGCGGCCCGCACTCACGATACCGTGCTATTTTTTAGCAACAAGGGCAAAGTGTATGCGCTCAAGAGCTATCAAATTCCCGAAGGGGATCGAACTGCCAAAGGCACTTTTTTAACAAATTTAATTGCATTGAGCGAGGGCGAACGGATTACATCGGCATTGCGTGTGCCACGTGCCATTATGGCTGCGGCGGCAGAATGGAGTGATGAGGATGAGGTTGCCGTCGAGAATGGCAACGAGGCTGTGGTAGATGAACATGAGGTCGAGAGCGAAGAAGGCACAGAGGCGACTGAATCGAGCGAATTAGCGACGCAACGCCCAGCCGCTCATGCTCGTCCAACGATCGCCATGTGCACCATTAAGGGCAAAATTAAGCGCGTTAACTTGAGCGCTTTTGCCAATATTCGCGCCAGTGGTTTAATTTGTATGACCTTGGCTGAGGGCGATGAGTTGACTTATGCGCGTTTAACCGAAGGCAACGGCGAATTGATCATCGTGACGGCGCAGGGGCAGGCCTTGCGTTTTAATGAGCATTTGGTGCGTCTAATGGGCCGTTCGGCGGGTGGGGTGCGGGCGATGCGTATGAAGCATGAAGGGGATTACATTGCCGGTATGGAAGCCATTGAACCCAATGGGTATTTGTTTACCGTAACCGAAAAAGGCTATGGTAAATGCACCGATTTGCGAGAATATACAGCCAAAGGGCGTGGTGGCAGTGGCATGCGCACGATGGCGGGTGAGTTAGATCAGACGGGTTTGTTGGTGGCGGCACGGGTGTTGCAAGAAACTGACCAAATTACCGTCATCAGCGCCAATGGCACGGCATTGCGGGCAGCGGTGGCCGATTTGGCTAAGACTGGCCGCGCCACACGCGGCTCACGGGTGATTAGCTTGCGCGGCAATGATACGGTAGCGAGCGTGGCCCGTATCGTGGATGTAGAAGCTGCGATGCCTGTAACGACATCTGAACAAGCGACAACAACGGCCTAAGGGCCTGTTTATTAGGTTGATGAAAGATTTTGCCGATTTGACTATCCATTCCCCAAAGCACAGCTTTGGGGAATGGATAGTCAAATCAGCTTTTTAGCTTTTAGGAATTTGCTCTAACATGCTTACATATTCGTTCTGGCACGCCACAATTCAGGAAAAAGCACGACATCGAGCATTTTCTTAAGATAATTGACCCCTGAGGTGCCGCCAGTGCCACGCTTAAAACCGATGATACGCTCGACGGTGGTGACGTGGCGGAAGCGCCATTGGCGGAAGGTATCCTCTAAATCGACTAATTCCTCGGCCCATTCATATAACTCCCAATGTTCTTTGGGGTTGTGATAAACATCTAGCCACGCACGTTCCACCGATTCGTTGGCTTCATAGGGCTGTGTCCAATCGCGTTCCAGTAAATGTGTATCGATTTCATATCCATGCCGCACCAAAAGCCGCAGGGTTTCGTCGTAAATGGAGGGGGTATTGAGTTCTTTTTCGAGCAACGCGACTGTAGGCGGGTGATGCGAATGGGGTCGCAGCATCAGTGCATTTTTGTTGCCACATACAAATTCGATAATGCGATATTGATACGACTGAAAGCCAGATGAATTGCCGAGGTGATGCCGAAATGTCGAATATTCGCTGGGGGTCATGGTTGCTAGCACATCCCATGCGCGTAACAGTTGCTCCATAATGCGTGATACCCGTGCCGACATTTTGAACGCCGGTTGGAGATCATCGCGTATGAGGCAGGCGCGGGCAGCTTGTAGCTCATGCAACATCAATTTCATCCATAATTCACTGGTTTGATGTTGGATGATGAATAAAACTTCATCATGGGCATCGCTAATTGGGTGTTGTGCATTTAGAATTGCATCGAGATCAAGGTAATTGGCGTAACTCATATCACGGCTAAAATCGAGTTTGGCCCCGTGAAATGATGGGTTAGGTGTGTGTGTAGTGGTCATAAATTCGCTATTTTTTTAAGTTTTTTTCGCATAGAACTTGTTTTATCTCATATAATCGCATTTCATTTTTTTGCTGATTACAGCATATTCATTGTTAAAAAAAATACAAGGATTAATTGTTATTTGTTTTATGATATTTGTATATGTTATCAATGATTAACATCAAAGGAGAAAATATGAAAACCCCAAAATCCCCCCATATTGCTGGGTTGGCGGTCGCAACTGCCATTACCCTATCTGCCTGTGGCCCACAAGGCACACCCGTTGTGCAAACGGTGGTTGTGCAAGCGCCGCCAGTCATTCAAACGGTGATTGTGCCGGGCACTGCCGCGCCACAAGCCACGGCTGCACCGGTTGCAACCGTTGCGCCTAAAGAAGATTGGACGACCGTTCACCCAATTTTAGGTGATACCAAAGTCCGTCAAGCCGTTGCTTATTGCACCGACCGTGATAGTTTGGTCAAGGCTTCATTCCCTGCCTTGCCCGATGCCGATCGCGCTAAATTGCGAATGGATACCTTTATTGTCAAAGATTCGCCATTTTATGCCAAAGACAATGCCAATTTGGTGCAATACCCCTTCGATTTGAAAAAAGCGGGTGAATTGTTAGACGCGGCAGGCTGGAAGAAAGGTGAAAAAGATAAGTTTCGTAAAAATGACAAAGGTCAACAATTGACCTTGCGTTTTTATACCACCAATGCCCAATTCCGCCAAACATGGGGCACAGTGTGGACGCGCCAAATGGAAGCCTGCGGTGTTGAAATTCAGCCATTTTATAGCCCGGTTGCCTTGAGCAGCAACCTGCGCAACCGTGATTTTGATGTGATTGGTTTTGCCTGGGTTGGGCAGCCTGAACCACCGGGTGTGACTTTGTATGCTTGTGATCAAATTCCTCGCCCACCCAAGGTGACGGCTGGGCAAAACACGATGGGTTGGTGTAACGAAAAAGCCAGTAACGCCATTAAAGCTGGCAACAATACCTTGAGCCTCGATGAGCGCAAGAAACAATATTCGATTGCGCAAGAGGAATTTACCAAGGATATGCCAAGTTTGCCCTTGTTTCAACGCGCCGAGACTGGCGGTTTTAACAAGAATTTGAAGGGTGTGAAATTTAATACCACCGAATACTATACCGTTGGGTCAGAAAAGTGGGAGATTCCGGGCAAAGACACTGCTGTGTTGGCCTTTACCCAAGAGCCAGACACCATGTCGGGGCTAGTGACCAGCCTTGCGGTGCAACGCAATGCTGGGCGTTTGTTGGGTTATAGCGTTACCCAATATGACTATGGTTTTCAACCGGTCGGTTACGCCGACAACAAATTCCCCACCATCGAAAATGGCGGCGCGAAGTTGAGCGAAGTGACCGTGAAAGAGGGCGATGCATTGGTTGATGCCAACGGCAACCTCGTAACCGTGAAAGGCGGTAAATTGGTGGACGAAAAAGGCGCAGAAGTGAAGCCCCAACAAGTAAAAAATGCCAAATTTGAGGTGGTCGATTTCAAAGCCGATTCAAAGATTCCACAACTTACTATTACGGTAAAGAGCAAGGCTGATAAGTGGAGCGATGGTCAACCCGTGAAAAAGGCCGATGCCGAATTGGGCTATAAAGTGACTTGCGCCAAAGATAGCGGCGCGGTGAGCTATTTCACCTGTGACCGCACCGCCAAGTTTGAGGCCGTTGATGACACCACCCAAATTATTACGTATGTGCCGGGCTATACCCCGCCCACCTATTATTTGGCCGGTTTCGGGTCTTACCCAAGCCACCAAGAGATTAAGAGCGAAGGGCCATATAAGGGCAAGAAATTGGCTGATGTTGCCACAAAAGACTTTAAGAGTTTGCCCGAAATTGCCGAAACGCCGCTCGGCACTGGCCCATTTATTTTGAGCTAGTGGGAGAAGGGCAAGAGCATGACCTTTGATGTCAACCCAAATTACACCGGCGACAAGCCAAAGCTCAAGCGCATCATCATTCAGTTTTTTGGTGATACCAATGCTGCTGTGGCTGCTTTGTTGCAAGGCACAGTTGATATTGTTGGGTCAGAGACCTTGGGTGGTGGCTCAGAAGCCGAAGTGGTGTTGAAGGCCGCTAAAGAAGGCAAGATTGCCGCCGAAAGCCTCGCCAGTGCCACGTGGGAACACATCGACTTTAACTTGAACGTCAAATAAATAATTACGAATTACGAATTGATCGTAATTCGTAATTCGTAATTCGTAATTTCTATGGTCAATTTTCTCATTCGCCGTTTGTTTTATGCAGCATTGGTGCTGTTAACGATCTCATTTATTACGTATGGCTTGTTATATATTGCACCCGGCGGCCCGCTTGATTTTTTGCTATTACAGCAACAAGATAGCGACAAACAACTTAACGAAGCGGATATTGACCGATTATTGCAGAGCTACGAGCTAGATTTAACATTGCCGGTGCGGTTCTCCCGATGGCTCATCGGTTGGCCCACCGGCCCAATTAACATTGGCGGTAACGCATTATTTGCCAACACCCAAGTGGGCTGCTTGCGCGAAGGCGAAGCCAACTTGGTATACCCCGACGGCACTGTCGTTAAAAGCAACTGTATACGCCCAGTTTATTTAAGCAATTTGGCGGGGCGCGAAAGCTCACGCGGGATTTTAAATGGGGACTTTGGCAAATCGCGGGTGATGCTAAAAGAGCGCCCAGTCAGCCTGTTGTTGGCCAGCCGCGTTGGGCCAACCTTGCAATTACAAGGGCTAGCCACATTTTTGGCGCTTTTGTTTGCAATTCCGATTGGTATTTATTCTGCTTATAAACAAGATTCAAAATTTGATTACATCGCCACCAACATCACCTTTTTAGGTGCATCATTGCCCACCTTGTTTTGGGGCATCATGTTTATTTTGTTATTTGGTTTGGCATTTAAAGAATGGGGCTTGCCCTATTTATTTTTTGATGGCGATATTTCGCCGACTGATCGCACCATGCCCCTGATTGGCAATATTGTGGCCGGCAGTGCATTTGATCGTATTTGGCATATTATTTTGCCGGCTGGGGTGTTGATGTTTGTCAGTTTGGCTGGCTGGAGTCGTTTCATTCGCGCCAGTATGCTTGAAGTATTGCGCCAAGACTATGTGCGCACCGCCCGCAGCAAAGGCGCAACCGAGCGGCTGGTGGTATTGCGTCATGCCTTGCGTAATGCCCTCATTCCATTCATTACCTTGGTGGTTGGCATCATTCCGGGTTTGTTTGGTGGGGCAGTTGTGACCGAAAGCATTTTTAGTTGGCCAGGGGTGGGGCGCTTATTTCTTGGTTCGCTGTTGGCCGCAGATTACCCCGTATCGATGGCAATTTTTTGGATTGGCGCAGTATTATTTTTAATTGCTGTGTTGCTCGCCGACATTTTATACACCGTCGTTGATCCACGTATTCGATTAAGCTAGTATCATGGCAAATACTTATACCAAACCAGCCCCAGCCACTTCGCCACTTCAATCAAAACCCCAAACTGGGGATTTGAGAATCGCCAATCGTAATAATATGAGTCAATGGCAGCTTGTGGCGGCGCGTTTTCGCAAGCACCGCATGGGCATGATCTCATTGTGGGTGATCTTTATCATCTTATTACTTTCGGTGTTGGTTCCTTTTTTCTCGCCATTTGAGCGAGATGAAATCAATCTCGGCAATACTTTTCAATTGCCCTTGTCTTTTGACCAAGCCGACGGGCGGTTTCACATCTTCGGCACCGATCGCCTAGGACGCGACTTGTTTACACGGGTGCTTTATGGAACCCGCGTGACGTTGTTTGTTGCCATTAGCACCACCGTGTTGAGTTTGCTCATTGGCGGGTTATTTGGCACTATAGCCGGTTATTTTCGCGGCAAAATCGATACGGTGCTCAGCCGTTTCCTAGAAATTGTGGCTTTATTGCCCGATTTTCCCATTTTGCTCATCCTTTCCGCCATTGTTATTGCTGACCCGCGTCTTATTCCATTCCCCAGCTTTGTTACGGCCCCAATTGGGGCCTTGTTATTGCTCGAAGAGCGCTATGCTCGTGTGGTAGCCGCTACGATTTTGGTGTTGGTATTGTTGGGATGGACAGGCGCGGCCCGTCTGATGCGTGGGCAAGTGTTAAGTGTGCGTGAACGGGACTATATCGAAGCCACCCGCGCTTTGGGTGGCTCGCCTTGGCGTATTATGCTTAAGCATGTTGTTCCTAATGCAATGCCGCCCTTAATTGTGGCTTTTGGCCTTGGCTTGGCGGGGGCGCTTAGCACCGAAACTGCGCTTAGTTTTCTTGGCGTTGGCATTACCGAGCCAACTCCAACTTTGGGCAATATTTTGTCACAGGCCAATAGCGATGTGCTCAAGGTAGGCTGGTTGCCACTTATCCCCAGTATCCCCGTCTTTTTATGTGCGCTTGCGTTTAATTACATTGGCGATGGCCTGCGCAGTGCGCTCGACCCGCGTGCAAACCGCTAGTTTGTTAATCCTCGGCCTTCAGGCCGATAGCGCCACAACTCATAATATGCCCGAAATAGCATTAAATAAAGGCTATGGGCTGATTTTATTTTGAGGCATGATTGATAAAATAAGCCTATCCTCATTTTGTGCATTGCCCCTAACATGTTCGCTCACCACATTCATTAACGTTTACGTGTTTCGTGAACAACGCTTGCAAGCCCTGAGTTCTAACCAACCCAACTTTTAAAAGAGGCATATTGGCGTGTCATCTTTGCCTATGCATCCACTGTATTGCAGTGTCATATACAGTTATGTGGCGAAGCTTTGCAATGGAGGTAGATAAAAAGACGACATGTCTGTGCTGACAGGAGTATTACTAATGAAAACAAAAATTTTAAGCGCGATACAGGCTTTGGCGCTGGCATTTGCAGCCTTGGTGCTATCGGCCAATACTGCGGCGGCAGCCGGTGGTAGCGCCGGTGGCGGTACTGCACCAGTTCAATCCAAGGTGGTGCAAGAACCGGCCAAGACCCTCAACTACACCTATCAGGTCGATCATTACCAAGATGTGAATCATGTGTATACCGTGCAACACAATTATTATGTGCGAAATAACCATTATGTGGTTGACACGACCCAAGTGCATTATTCAGATGTGTATTACCCGACAACCTATGTGCGATATCCAAATACCTATTCGGCAGCCAATGCGCCTAACTATGTGCACTACCAACCCCGCACCGTCTATCGCAGCACCTATAACCCATGTGCAACCGTAACCTATGCGCGTTATACCAAAGCAGCCTGCGCCAATTGCAAAACCGCAGGCTACAAACGATAAATAGTTAGTGGTCAGTGGTCAGTGGTCAGTGGTTAGTGATGCGTGATGATTGATGAATTGACCTTTCATTTACTTCCAACCACACTAACCACTAACC
>CAZLOF010000115.1:0-10238 GCA_964560745.1 uncultured Thermoflexus sp. | reverse complement strand
ATATGCTTAAAATTCTTCGCCTTGCTACCTTAAAATGATTGATGCGTTCACCCTACCCCAGCTAAGACAATTGAGGATTGAATTTGTTGTTGCATGAGTAAACCAAAACTAGCAACGACTAACGTCAGCGCAAATACCATACAGGCAAAAGCCATAAACAGGCTTATTGATGTCTTTTGAGGGTTGGATTGGGGCAAAAAATCGGGTGGTGACGAAGAAATAGATATCGGTTTGAAAATGGACAAAGGGCTTAGCCCCAACCAAGCTGTGCAAATGATGACGCTGCTTGTGGCAACCCAAAATGTGAGGCGAACATCGATATTGCCCAACACCCCACCGAGAAATGGCCCGATGATATAGCCAACCCCATAGGCCGCGCCCATTAACCCATACGCTTTTGCTTTTTCATCTTGGTTGGTAATATCGCTAATAACGCCATTCGCAACGACAATATTACCACCCGAAAGGCCATCAATGGCACGACCAAGAAATAATTGCCATAATGACCCGGCGAGGGCCATCGTTACAAACCCAAGCGCGGTACCGATCAAACTGATGATTAACAGTAATTTGCGCCCAACACGGTCACTGAATGTGCCAAAAATGGGTGCAGCAAAAAACGCACATAAGGCGTAAATCGAATTAAGCAGCCCAATTTCAATTGGGGTTGCCTCAAATTTTTCGGCGTAATAGGGTAAGGTGGGTAATACAATGCCATAGCTCATTGCGCCGATCATGTGCACCAATAAAATTGGTAGGCAGCGTCGGGTAAGTGAGGGTTGGCTCATACATGACTGACACATTTATCCGGCATTTTTATTAAAATTTCAAAAATTCGTTTGTAAGATGCATCCAAAACAAGTTTTCGTGTTTTATTTTCAATACGCGAAATTTGTGAAGTGCTATAGCCCATCAACATAGCGACTTGTTTTTGGGTTAGGCCTTTTTGTATGCGCAACACACGTAACTGATCTCCTAAAGCATTCAATTGCTCACAATGATATTTCGTTAGCGCCTCTACGTGTTGATTTTGATTTGTTACGTTCATAGCAATAGACCTCGTTTCAAATCCTAATCGTTACCGTATCAAACCACAAGCGATATTTGTCCCGAATCAAAGTTGAACATTTGTGACAAATTCGGGACATCTACCTTTTTGCTAAACATAAAAATCAGCTATCATGTCATCATGGATCAATCCTTCTTAGTATTCTCAAAGCGGATCTATGGTTGGCAAGGATTATTGACTGTATTTTTAGTGATTACCAGTCGCGTCATTTTGGGTGAATATTTTCAGGCTGATGGTTTAGGCCAGGTATGGTTTAGTGAACGCAATGGCATACGCGGAATTTCATTTACGGCGTGGGCGGGTCAACCCAATGTATTTGCCGATGATATGGTTACTGCGGTGAATAGTGTGCCTATTACACAATGGCTCGATCAACTTTACCAAAACCCAATCGCAATTAATCCTATTCGAGAAACCACCTCTGACGACTTTAACAAAAGGGCTATTTACGAAATCATAGACGTAAACCAACAACCCAGAGTGGTTTCACTGTCAACACAGCCCTTGCTTAATCAGCTATGGCAATTTGATTGGCGATATCGTTGGAGCATACCCAGCATGATTTTTGCATTTTTGTTGGTGGGCGGGTGGCTATATCTTCAACGCCCCCATGAGCCAAGCGCAAAAGTATTGTTTCGTATGAGTTGCGCAATTGCAATTTATCAAAGCTTTCAGCCTACATTGCGTCAAATATCTGATATCAGTCAACCTTTTGTCTTTTGGTATGGCCTATTGGTGGCAACATTGGCTGGTTTGGTTATTTTAGCGTCGTTCAATCATTTGGCGCTTATTTACCCATTTCGTGCAACATTTACCACCACAAAATATGGCTGGTGGTTTGTGTGGGCGGTTTATGCAATGCCTATTATGTTTTTTGGGCTATTTACTTTGTGGCGTTGGCTCACTCAACCTAATGCCTTTGATCGGATGCGAGGATGGCAACAAGATTGGCAATTAACCCAAACGATTAGTTATGTAACCTGTCTAATCTTTATGATATGGCATTATCGATCATCTCAAAATGCACATGAGAAACAAATTTTACGTGCCACAGTCCTCGGCACAATTCCCATCCTTCTATTTATCCTCTTTTCTGAAAAAATTTTTTTGCTTTTAGATCAAAAATCACCCATCGATGACAATATTCGACGTATTGCTTCGGCGCTTTTTCCAGTTTTATTGGCCATTGGCATATGGCGAAATCATGTTTTTAAGATCGAAAAAATAGTAAGTAAAGCGGTAACACATGCCCTTATTTTCAGTATCTTATTTATTATTGAACTAATCATATTTGCGTTTTTAGGAAAAATATTTGGCGACTATAACATTTTTGTCAGTTTTTTGTTCTCGGGGTTATTATTTATATTGATTTTTCAGCCCCTTAGAGAAAAAATTTATTATGAAATTGATCGCTGGATTTATGGAAGGCGTTTGCCATTAAATGAATTGATGTTGCGATTGGAAGACAATATTCATGCTCAGTTGCTACCCGCACAAGCTTTGCAAATTATTGCAAACAATTTAGTAGAAGTGTTAAATCTAACATCTGCTCAGATTTATGCCCATAAACCAGTGCCACTTAATGCAGTGAATGCTATATCAGACAAACAAATGGTGGCACAAGCTGGGAAACCTTCGACAAACGAACCAGTGCATGTTGCACTAATTTGCCAAAATGAGTTGTTGGGTGAGCTACATTTAACATTTTCTACCAATGATCCTTCGGTTTTTCCAATTGGCGGCGCATTTATGAGCTTATTAGGTCAAAAATTGGGTGCAATGTTATACGCTTTACAAATTACGAGTGATCTAAATCATGCTCAGTCTCGGATTAATCTTCATGAACAAGAACAACGGCGGATGCGGCAAGATTTACATGATGGGCTGGGGGCTGGTTTAGGTGGCTTAATATTAACCACTGATGCTATACAGCAACATATTGAAGCTGGGACGTTACCTGCTGCGTTGAAATTATTAAATATTACCAAACAAGCACTGAAAAATATGCACGACGATGTGCGTCATATCGCCCGTATGGATGATTCTTTTCGCCCAACAGAATTGACTCAATTGGGGTTAATTGGGTCAATTCAGGCTTACCTAACGATTCATGCCCAACAATTTCCAGTCAGCCTTACGCTTCAAGGTGATTTGCAGAAATTACCGGCTAAAGTTGATTCAACAGTCTATTTTATTGTGCGCGAAGCAATAAACAATGTGATTAAACATGCACATGCTACACGCTGTAATTTACATATTATTCACGAAACAACCCCAAAGCCAGCTTTAATAATAAAAATCGTTGATGATGGTTGCGGGTTAATGCAATTTAAAAACAATAATACAATGAACACGCCGTTAACCAGCGCAGGGATTCGTTCAATGCAAAAGCGTTGTCAAGACCTTGGGGGCAGTTTTTTGATTATGCCCAACCAACCTCAGGGCACAATAATTGACGTTATGTTACCAATCAACTTATAAATATGGATATCTTAACAAAATCATCCACTTCTGGCCTCGACCTTATTCGAACAATGATTGTAGATGATCATCCAATATTTCGTTTGGGTGTTACTGCCGCGTTAAGTAATGTTGCTGATATCAATATGGTGGGCGAATGCGAATCAGGTCAACATGCAATTGAAATAATGCCTATCGCGCAACCCGATATCGTCCTAATGGATATTTCATTTATACACACCGTTTCTGACCCTAATGGTATTGAGGCAACCCGCCAAATTGTGAGCGAATATCCTCATGTGGGGGTAATCATTTTAACCGGGTTAGAAGAAGATCATGATGCCGTATTTCTTTCATTGCGTGCAGGAGCACGTGGATATTTAAAAAAAGGTATTGATCAGAACGAATTATTACTTGCAATTCGATCTGTGGCAGCAGGGAAAGCCTTTATTGGCAGTGAGACAGCCCGTCGTATCAAAAATTATTTTGATTTTGATATTAATAAACCAGCCGTACGCCCCTTTCCACAACTTACAGAGCGTGAATATGAAGTATTAGGTTTAATGTCGCAAGGCAAGACTAACCCAGAAATTGCCGGGGCTTTATTTTTATCTGACAAAACCATCCGCAATTATGTGTCAAATATTTTAAGCAAATTACAAGTTTCCGATCGTATTCAAGCTGCTTTTAAGGCACACAATGCCGGGCTAGGGAAACACGGATAAACAAAACATAAAATTGACCGATGAGGCCGAATCTACTTGAAAAATTAATTATTGCTGGCTCAAGCAAAGCAGCAAAAATTAGTGAGGTTACTTTAAGCCATTTTTTTCATGGAATTGCTTGGCTTATTTCGGTGAGTGTTTTTAGCCTTTGGTTAGCAAATGCCGAACCCGGTAATGAGTTAACACCTACATTATCATTTATGGGGCTAATTTGGGCGTCTGCCTCACTTATTCCAATTACATTAACCGTTGCAACGTCACGAGACAAACAAATTTTACCGACGCGTACCCGTGTCGAATACTTTGTTGTAATCCTTAATCGATTGGGTGGGGTATATGTCGGCGCTTTTTTAGGTCAATTTTTTGTTGTCTTTTTTATTGTCATTATTAATGGCTTTTCGACCCAGCTTATGGGTCACCCTATACAAGCTCAATTTATAGTTCGTGTCTCGTTTTGGATTGTCGCGCTTCTTTTTTGCAGTTTTTTTGCTTTGCTCGGAATCGCGCATACGCATGTACTCAGTCGATTATCGTTACACAAATTTGCATTAACATCTGGGTGGGAAAAATGGAAAAGTTTATTTGAAACCTTGATTTGGGGCTTAGGCATTCCTTTGGTCGCGTATCCGGCGGTATTTATTTTATGGTTAGCATTGGCAAATTGGGGCCAAACCTATCATTCTTTAGGGTTAATTATTGCCATTGGTTTTGCCATAGCCCTGGCGATCGCATTTAGTCAAGATCATCAATTTCGTTCGCAAACAAGGTCAAAAAATTATATTCATTTATATCATCAGAATACAGACACCTTAGAAATATATCTATCTACGCCTGTCGAAATTTCACAAATTCTGTATTTTCAAATCACTTCTTCGGGGCTAACATTGCCCCTACAGACTTCACTTGACAAACACGAGCTAGACGAATATTTGCGAAGTTGGGTCATAGAAAATCAATCATGGAATGAAATAATGCGATTTGGAACATTACTAGGAAACGCCTTATTCCCTGATGCGATCAAATTACATATTAATGAAAAATTGTTATATGCCAAAAAACATAATCGTTTATTGCGCCTTGGCCTACATGCCGAAGGCAAATTAGCCTCATTGCCGTGGGAATGTGCGGTGTTAAAACTAAGTAAAGGCGAAGCGACCCGAAATGATTTATTAATTAATCATACTTTTATTAAGCTTGCACGCATCATTGATTTGGGAGACGAAGCGACACAGCCCATATCACAGCCTGATGCATTAACAACAACGCCAAGGGTTGTGTTGGCATTCGCTAACCCAATTGAGACAACCCCTTTACCCCGATTGAGTGAAGAGGCGATGAGGCTTCGGCATTTGTTTTCTGAAACCAGTTTATTGCAGGGGAATGTAATCGAACATTTAACATTGCAGAAACTAGAATCAATGCCACAAGCAACCATTTTTCATTTTTCTGGGCATGGGGCATTGGTAAAAACTTATGACAGTGATATGTTAGAAAGATGGAAAAGTGTATTAAAAATTGAAGATGACAATCAAAATGAGATTAATATTGACCCTTATGATTTAGGCTTATTTTTAAGACTACCGGGTCAAATTGTAGTGCTAAATGCTTGTGATTCGGCTTCACATGAAGATACAGGGAATTGGCATAATATTGCAACCGGTCTGATTCGCAACGGCATTACCTGTGTGATTGCAATGCAATATAAAATTCGTGATAATTGTGCAGTCGCTTTTTCACAAATTTTTTATCGTCAACTGATTGCTGGATATGATATTGAAGAAGCCTTAGCCTATACACGCCGGCAAATTGTAATTAAACAAGGTGATTTCTCAGGTGCAATCGCACCCGTTATTTACATGACAAAAGCATTACTATGAATTTCTCTGCTTACCCACAAAATGTCCTAATTTTCGTGCCGGGTTATTTGGGAAGCCGTTTGCGTGAACGGAAATCTCGGCGTTTGGTTTGGCTTGATGTAAACCCCAAAATATGGTTGACTCGTGAAATTCTAGAATTATTCAAAATTCTCGAATATCCATCTGACCTTGAACCGGATGGCTTATACGAGAATATTATGATCGCTCCACCCCTTATTCGGCAACACCCACATAAAAAACTACGCGAATTATTGATTAAGTTAGGGTATCGAACAGAAAAACACTTGCCGCGCCATGACCATACCTATTATGAATTTGATCATGATTGGAGACAAGATAATCGTATCTCGGCCCGCCAATTAGGTGTATTTGTTGATCAAGTACGACAGTGGCACCCAAACAAACAAATTTGGTTAATGGCACATAGCAATGGCGGACTGGTTGCACGTTGGTATGTGGAAAAGGAAGGCGGCAAACATTTTATTGATCGATTATTTCTATTGGGCGCACCCCATGATGGCACGCCCAAGGCTTTTCGGGTGGCATTTAGTGGTTTAGATTTTGTCATGCGTCCTATGCTTAAACATACAAATTTTTACGAAGGCACGCGGCAAATGAGTCTTACCTTCCCCTCGCTTTACCAATTAATTCCATTTAAAGACCCTTTTTTGCGTTATCCGCAAAATATGGTTGCAAATGTGTTTGAAGGCCAAAAATGGTTGCCACTCGATATGTTATCTAAATATGCGCCTTACCTTGAAGACGGTATGAAGTTTACCCGCGATCTTGGCGACACTTTGAGTGTTCCAACCGTTAATGTTATTGGCACAGAAAAAAACACGACCATATCAGGAGTATTATCATCTCAAGCAAATGATCGGTGGAAATCGATTCAATGGATTCAAGCCGCCGCTGGAGATGGCACAATTCCAATGCCAAGTATGCGATATAGTAATGCATTGGCAGAATATCCAACCAACGCATTGCATGGGGAATTATGTGTGCATGATCATGTGTTAAAAATATTGCGTTGGGAGCTACATGATAAATATTTTGACCCCTCTCAAATCTATCGCAGCAGTACAAATGAAGACGATTTACGTATTGAGATTTTGCTTAACAATGAATATTTCAAGGCCAATACATCTCAGGTAATCAATATTCGTGTTGAAGATATAACAAAGCATCCAATTCAGCAAGCTATCGTTCGTTGTGTATGGCGATGGATGGAAACGTTACCAGGTGATGAAATACTATCCCCGCCTTCAGCTAAAGGGATTAAAAGTATCCGCTTATTTCATTTGCCAAATTCTCCGAGCATATTTAGCGCACCCATTCAAATACCTGATCTACCAGGTTATTATCAAGTTGATGTTATTGTTGAGCGTGAACACAAGCCCCCTATTACAGCCACCGAGTTAGTAGTGGTTGAATAATTTTTTCTTACCCATTCACAACGTCGCCAACACCTGCCCCATTTGCGATGTGTCGTAGCCGCCCAAGGCCTGCACTTGGGCGGCAAAGGCTGGCGCACGAATAATGTTCAACAACGGCTGCAACAAAGCGCTCTCGTAATGCTGAATGGGGATGACCAGATCATAGCGCTCGTTAAACAACGGCACAAAATCAAGATCAAGCGCCCGCGCTGCGGCCAAAATACCGAGGCCACAATCACAGGCCCCACTGGCAACGGCAGCCGCCACATTCAAATGGGTATATTCTTGGCGCTCATAGCCAGCAATCTGCCGCGGGTTGATGCCGTGTTTTCGCAACTCAAAATCGAGCAACGCCCGTGTGCCGGCCCCACGTTGCCGATTAATAAACGTCACGCCTTGGCGGGTTAAATCTGCTAAAGATGTGATGCCTTTGGGGTTGCCTTTGCGCACCATCAGCCCTTGCACCCGTTTAACAAACCCCAACAATTGCACCCGCACCCCAAACGGCGTTAGCATTTTGCCGATGCTGTCGATGTTGTAGCTCATTGCGTCGCCATTACTCGCGCCTTCATCCAACAAATGTGCCCCCGCCAAATGCGCCTCGCCACGTTGCAAAGCCAACAACCCACTTTGGCTGCCCACATGCGCCGAAACCAACCGGGGAAATTGAGAATTTAAAATGGAAAATTTAAAATTTTGTGCCGTTTCATTTTCTATTTTCCATTTTAAATTTTCAATTTTTAGCTGGTTTGCCAGCAAATCGAGCGTGAGATCGTGGCTGCCGATGGCGAGAATGGTGTTGTGAACAAGGTGCGGCGCGGTCATCAATTGAACATTGACCACTTCACCGGCATGAAAGCCCTCTTTAAAACGTGGAATGAGCAAAATGCCATCGGCTTTGACCATTGAAGTAATAACACCGGCCCCGCTGCCAATGGGCGTAGCGACCACCCGCTCGCCGACCCGCCCCAACGTAACGCGCAAAAATTCATCATCGCCCATTGGCGAAAGCACTTTGCGGGTCAATGTGGCCTGCATGGTGGGCACTGGCAAAGGGGCTTGGTTTTGCCAATGTTGCAACAATGGCTTGCAAAATAAATCAAACGTGACAGCGGCAGAGACCGGATAGCCCGGCAACCCAACCAAGGCCTTGCCGCCATTGGCAAGCGAAGCCGCGCCCAAAATGACCGGATGACCGGGCCGAATGGCGACCCCATGCACACACACCCGCCCCAATTCGTCAATCACCCGCGAGGTGTAATCTTCGCTGCCAGCCGATGAGCCAGCATTGATGATAACCAGATCATGGGTTGCCAACGCAGCCTGTGCTGTCGCCTTAATCGCCTCATATTGGTCTGGTTGAATAGGGTAACGGCTGACCACCGCCCCGCATTCTTCGGCAAAACCGCCCAACACCAAGCTGTTATATTCGATAATATCGCCCGGTTTAATCGCGCTACCCGCCGTCACCAACTCGGTGCCGGTGGGAATAATCGCCACGCGTGGGCGGCGCAACACATTGACAGTGGCATGACCACTACCCGCCAGCGCCCCCAAATCTTGCGGACGGATACGATGCTGGGCCGTCAACACCAATTCACTAGCAACCATGTCTTCGCCCATTGCCCGCACATGTTGCCAAGGCGCAACCGCTTGGGTGATCTCGATCACTGTATTAACGATTGCGGGCGCATCTGCCGCAATCGTCAATACTTCGGCGTGTTCTCGCATGATCACGGCATTTAGCCCTGCGGGTAATGGGTCGCCGGTATCGACATAAATGGCTTGCTCACCAATGGTCAAGCGTTTTGGCGCAGATTCACTTGCCCCATAAGTTTCATCACTGCGCACCGCATAGCCATCCATCGCACTGGCGTGATAATGTGGCGATGATATTTTGGCCCAGACTGGCACAGCCGTGATGCGACCTAGGGCCTGCGCCAATGGCACAGTCTCGGCGGGCATCGCGGCCAATGCGCCACAAGCAGCCAATTGTGCATACCATGCGGCATTGGCTTCATCGAGCGGGATATCATGAAGATAAAGAGACGACATATCGGACGGGCATTATCGTCGATTGGCATATTCATGGGGTTAAAATAGCCTTATGGCAAACCCAATTAGTCAAACCAAAGGCACTGGTCAGATTGATACCAGTGTCGTCGAAGACCTTGATGGCATCACCGTTATTCGTGGTGGCGGCACAGCACGTGGCTGGAACGGCATTCGTTATAAGCAAGGCATGTCGGGCAAAAATGTTGGCTCGACTGGGCTTTCGATCAATGTCGCAACCGTGCCACCCGGCGCAATTGCCTATGCCCATATCCATGATGGCTTTGAAGTGATGTTATTTATCGCGCAAGGTCGTGTTAAACATACCTATGGCGAAGGGCTGACCAATGAAGTCATTAACGAGGCTGGCGACTTTATTTATATTAAACCCGGCATCCCGCACGAGGTATTTAATATTGGCGATGAACCCCTCATTGCCTTCGTTGCCCGTTCAGCCGCCGATGAATGGGACAAGATCGTTAACTATCCATCGGAATACAGACCGGCGGAGTAGGGCAGGGGGGCAAGGGTGCAGAGTTGCAGGTGGCATGTTGCAACTTGCAACCCTGCTACTTTGCAACTCTGCCACCCTGCCCCTATTTAAAACTGCCGCCAAAAT
>CAZLOF010000114.1:0-10243 GCA_964560745.1 uncultured Thermoflexus sp. | reverse complement strand
CTCAGCCAAGAAATCTGGTACAGGGGTAAGTCATTTTCCGTCAAGTTTGGTCAGGAAAATGGGACGGAATCTGCACTACCCAAGGCAATTAACGCGCCACTCGATGCGGTCAAGTTGCTTCTCGAAATGGGGCGCGCACCAATCCTGGTTTTTACTGAATCCAAGAATGAAGCGATGCGACTTGCGGAGACCTTTAGCAAAGGGCAGGCAAAATCCGCAAAGGGAATATCGTTGGTCGAGCAGTTGGATCTCTTCTCCGAGCCAACAGAGGCATCGGAACAACTCAAATCCATCGCGCAACGGGGTGTCGCGTTCCATACGGCGGACCTTACCGCACAGGAACGGCAAGTCGTAGAACAGGGGTTCCTGGATGGCAACTTCGATGTGTGCTTCGCAACTTCGACTTTGGCCGCAGGTGTGAACTTTCCGTTCCGGACGGTAGTGTTTCCGAAGATCACCTATCAATACGGTGAACGCGAAGGCGCTCAAATCACCCGGCCCGACTACCGTAATATGTCCGGACGAGCTGGTCGACTGGGGATGCATGAAGAGGGCTTTGCCATCCTTCTTCCGTCCAACGACCGAGAGCTGCGTTGGACGAACAATCTCGTGCTTCCCGAAAACGACGATATCAGCTCAAACTTGGTATCTCTCAGTATGCGCCGCACCGTCCTGACGCTAATTGCATCTAGAGTAGTCGGAAGCATCGAGGAAGCACGCCAGTTCTTTGAAAACACCTTCTTTTGGTATGAGATCAGGGAGCGTAATCCTCGCAAGCTTGATGATATCATTGGAAAAGCAGAGGCTTCCATTGAGTGGCTCACGGAAAGGTCCTTAATCGAAGTCTCCGCTGGCTTGTTGGTGCCAACACCAACTGGGAAGGCTGCCGCACAATCTGGGCTACTGCCCTCAACCGCGATTGCCTTTATGGAGTTGTTACGCAACCACAAAGCCGAACTAGAAAAGGACTTCGACAAATGTATCCCAGCACTCATTCATTGGGTTTGCAGTTGCGATGAATTTCATGGGGATACACCATCTCGCTTCTTAGTGTATCCAGTAGGGAGGGAACCTGTTGCTTCCGCCGATTTTCTGAGCAGTAAGCCGCTTTTTGCGCCGTTGGACAGGACTCGAAATGGGCTCAATCAATGCGCCCACGCGGTAATTTTATTTATTGCAGGCGAAGCCGAACGCCAGATCAGATTCAGAACAAATATCCCCTCGGGAGGACTTCATCGGCTTGCTACAGATGTGGCCTGGATATTGGATGGCCTACAGCGAATTGCCAGCGTGCCCGAAGTAGGTTGCCCGCAAACATTGACCAACAAGATTTCGATGCTGGCGCGGAGAGTCAGATGGGGTGCGCCGCCTGAAGTCTTGGATGTTCTACGGATTGCACAGAGAAACAGTGTTCCTGGCTTTGGTCGACAACGAGCGATGGCACTCCTCGCCAATGGATTGACCACCTTGGAAGCGATTATATCTACTGCCAAAGACAAGCTCATGGGCATTCTTCGCAATGAACCTCGAACCCAAGCACTCTTGGACGCTATGAACAGCTCCATGGGGTTCCAAGCAGATCGGTATCAGAAAGTGCATCAGGCTATCGCTGCAAAAATTGGCCTGTCGGAGCTTCTTGCATTATGCAATTCCGAAATCGGGACCAAATATGAGAAAGCAATCGAGAACCTTCTTGAAGTTGAGGGACGATGGCAGGTGAAATGCCTCGATGATGGAAAGCAGCAAAACGTTCCTGATCTGCTTTTGACGTTGGGCGACCGATCTATTTTGATTGAGTGCAAGACTACGACGAAGAACCCGCCTCATATCAAGAAGGAAGAGGCGTTTGCGGTAATGCAGAAGGCCGTAGACTACGCCCCAGATTTCCGGCGCGTGACCTTGGGAAAACCCTTCTTCGATGAGCATTCGAAATCGAAAGCCATGGCGGCTAACGATGTGACGTTGGTCGAGCATGCAATCTTCATAGAAGGGCTGCTCCGTGTAGTTACCGGGAGCACCACACCTGAAGCCTTCATGGATTGGCTGAGCGCACCGGGGCTTGCCGAATTGGACCGATTGTCCGGTCGAAGCACATTGGAGATTGTTCAGCAAGGTAGCGCGGATGAAGCTACAGCGAAGGGCTAAAGGTGGTGGTTGACAGGACATCTAGTGTTCGTTATTTGTTCTCACTATGACTGCACCTTGCCTCTGTTGCGATCTGAGATCGCCCCCCGCCGCCACGCCGCGAATACGCGGCCGTGCAGGTGGCTTATTGCCGTGACGCGGTAGTTTCCCGATCCACCTGCCCATCGCTGCTCCAGGACCGCTCCTGGGGCCTCCAGCAATGCATTCGCAGGTGATCCATGAAACCGCCATACGAAGGGCGCATGCTCGCGCACGCCCACGACGAAATCCTCAAACTTGAAGCCCTTATCGCCGACCTCAAGCGCATCGCCGCCGGGGAGGCTCCTACGCCTGCCGACCTGGCAGACGCGCCGCTACTGATCGGCTGGAACATGTCTACTCGGTATGCGCCTTGCCTCGCAGGTATGGTCGCCGACCATCCTTTACTGGGCATGAGCGAAATCCGCACTTCGCAGGTCTGGGCGGGTGATTTCAGCGGCCGTTGGGTTAGGACCTATAGCCGCTGGTATCGCCTCGGCGCCTCTGCGAAAGAGTTGGAGGGTGCCCAATGAAGCCGGAGTCAACACCCGACGATCTCGCCAGGGCGCGCCGCGCCAAGGCATTCACGCGCCGGAGCGCGGCAGCCATTGCAGGCACCCATTTGCCAACGTATGGCGAGCTGCTGCGGCTTCAGCCCTTCTGCGGCAACAATCATCAGATCGATGCCCGGCTGTTCGCCGAGCGCGTGATGGTACGTTTGAGGCCGCATCTGGTGACAACAGACCTGGTACGGGAAGCTCTGCAGGCTCTGGCAGTCTCCACCGAAGTGGATGTGTGCCTGGACGCCTCCCTGGCCTTGCGGATGTGCGCCGAAGAAGACAAGCGCCATTCTCTGGAATGGGAAGAGCATGCCCAGCGCTGCGAGTATTACGCTGCCGTCGAAGGCGACAGCGGCGCGATGTGGCGGACGGCAGGATACGCCGTCCAGCGAGCAGAGAACACGGGCACGCCAGAAGAGGAAGCCCTGCAATTTGGTGTCGCCGCTATTGGCTGGCTATTGGTCGCCGCGGGCAAGGCGGAACACTGGCCGAGGTACTGGAAGCCCCGCCACGTTGGCGCGCACGATTTAGGCAAGCGGCTGCTGGATCGCTTTTTCAAGGAGCGGGAACACCAGCTAAACCAGGACACAAAAGAGACAGTGGAAGCCTATAAAGCCAAAGCCGATGGATTCGGGTCCGTGCTTCTTTCCATGAAGGGCAAGCTGAGCGCGAACTGGGATGAGGAGGATCAGGGGTCCGGCGAAGACAAAGTACCGCCGACGGCGATTGTTCTGCGAGCCTTGGGCAATAGCGACGTGTCGGATGGCAAGAAGATCGCAAACGAGTTCAAGCAAATCCTGAATGTGCCACTTCGCCTTTGCGAGGTGCCGGATCTCACAGGTGTCAGGGCGACTCTGGTATCCGAGTTTCCATACGCGTCGCAAGCCATCGATGCCATCCTGAGTGACCTATCCGAACGCCCATATATCAAGCTGCGGCCGACCATTCTGGTTGGCGAACCGGGTGGTGGAAAGACCTGGCTTGCTCGCCGCTTGATGGAGGTTCTGGGTGTGCCCTGCGAGCTGTATAGCTGCGGAGGTGTTGGAGACTCCTCGCTCGCGGGTACGGCACGGCGATGGTCGACGGGCGAACCAAGCCTGCCCGTGACGCTCATGCGGCGTCATCTTTGCGCGTCACCTGGCATTATCCTGGATGAAATCGAAAAGGCCGGAACCAGCAGGCATAATGGCGCTTTGCTTGATGCGCTACTTGGGTTGATGGAACCGACCTCAGCCGAGGCATGGCACGATCCATATGTGCAAGCGGCGGTCGATGTGCGCCACGTTGTCTGGCTTGGCACGGCAAACAGCGTTGATGCCATTCCGGCGCCCTTGAGAGATCGGTGTAGGCGACTGACCATTCCGATGCCTCAGGCCGAACATCTCGTTGCGATTGGGAATGCCATTCTTCGGAAAGAAATCGCCGATCGGGGCTTGGATGATCAATGGGCTATTCCGCTCGATGGTGTCGAGATCGCCGCGCTGAAGGAAAACTGGTCCGGAGGATCGATCCGCATCCTGCAGCAGCTTGTCGGCGCAGTCCTTAAAGTTAGAGACAAATTCAATGTATCGCATTGAAATCGTTCATAGAAATTAAGATTTCGATCGACAAACTAGATCGGATCTGTTAGAGATCTCAAATGCTTCAGACCATACGCATAGCCAAGTAACACACCCGCCCGCGCAGCAGCGCGAGCCGCTATGCATGTCTATTCGAGGTCTGAAGATGATCCCTTCTTTTGCCGCCCATTTCTCTGTGTCCATCATCCCGAGCTTTACCGGGGACTGGCCTATATGTCGCCGACGCCAAACGCGGTCGGTGGCGATAAGCCATGGCACAGCATTTCCTTCTCTCTTCCGAAGCGCGCGAGCTTTCCCTGCAGGATGTTATCCGCATGCAGGAGAACACCGCCTACAAGGTGTTCAAGCACGCTCGGTGGCTGGACACTGACGGCGAGCCCGTTTGCCCTTCCTGCGGCAATCCAAAGGCCTATGAGATGACGCGGCGGCGCTTCCGCTGCTCCGATGTCGACTGCCGTAAGGATTTCACCGTAACGAGCGGCACCGTCTTTGCCTCGCGAAAGCTCTCGTTCAAGAAGATCCTTCTCGCTCTCCTGCTCTCGGCCAACAGCGTCAAAGGAAAGGCCGCGCTGCAGCTCAGCCGCGAAGTGGATGTCAGTTACAAGTCGGCGTGGGTTCTGTTGATGAAGCTCCGGGAAGCGTTGAGCTTCGAGCAAGAGAAACTGAAGCTGCATGGCACGGTTGAGATCGATGGGATGTATGTCAACCCGCACATTCGCAAAGCCAACAGGCGCGAAAAAGATGCGACCGAGGAAGCCAAGCAGAGGCGCAAGGACATCAAGGCTGAAAGAGATCGACTTGTGATGGCCATGCGAATGCGTGCTGGCCGTATCGTCACGGCGATCACGGGATCGGAGAATGCCACCGACGCCAACTCGTTCGTGAAAGCGTTCGTCGATGAGAATGCTGTCGTCGTCTCGGATCAGCATCCCGCATATGACTCACTGGGGCTGTATCGGCGAGCTCAGAGAACGGATCACTCCAAGTACTTCGTCGGTGAAAAGCGGGAATCGACTAACCAGGTGGAGAGCTTCTTCGGACGCATCCGTCGATCTGCCCACGGCATTCACCATCGGATGTCGGGCAAATACCTGCATTGGTACATCTGCGATATCGCTTGGCGCGAGGACATGCGCCGGAGAACGAACGGATGGCAGTCAACGGGATTTCTCATCAGAGCGTTGAACTTGCCATCCTCCCGTTACCTTTGTGGCTACTGGCAAGGCAATAAGCTGCCTGGCGAGATTCTCTGGAACGCCACGTGACCGTAACCATTTCACGGGGCGATCTGCCAAACAATTGACCCGTCCCGTGAAATGCGCTCGACCATCTTCTGCCTGTAGAGATACGCCACCAGCGCACTGACATCCTTCCGGAGCATTATCTGGACATCGTTGGGAGCGTCCGCCGCCTTCAGCGACAGGATACGATCGGCAATCTCAGCAGCCGCTATCGGTCGATTTGCCTCGCGCAGACAAACTTGGACCATATTCATCAGTTCCTTCCTGGCAAAGAGATCCTGCAGGAAGGCTCTGGCTGTCGAATTGTTGGTCTTGCTGATTTCGATCTCAGGATCGATCAGCCTAATTGCGTCCACTAGCACGGCCATGTCCGTGTCGATGCTTTTGAGACGTTGCTGGAGTCCGGCTTTTTCGCTCTGAAGCTCGGCGTGCTTGGTTCTCAGTCCATTAACTGCTGGCGAAGTCATAGTCATTCCATCCAAGAAGTTGTGATCTAACACTTCTAAGGATGGAATCTTTGTTCAAATTAGTCTGGGGGCATTTGCGCCATAATGGCGAATAAAACGCTCGCGTATCTACGGACGATTGATGAAACTCAGAAAGTCGAAAGCATTTCTGGAAATGCGACACGCTTCAATGTAATTACAAAGAACGGAAGATTCTTTGATAAGCAACTCAATCGAGTCATTCCATTTTCGCCAGCTATCGAGCGCCGCGACGAGATCGATGTAGAGGCTCTCTCTTTGTCGTTACATGAATCAAACATCGGTCTAACGGATGCCCTGGCATTTCAAGTTTGTAGAATCGTTGACTCTGGTGGTCGCACGAGCCGCTATGTTCTTTACGATGCCGTAAAATGACATCCTGCATCACTTATTGCGGGGTAAGCTTCAGAACGCCTTGCACAGTCTCAGGCCGTCATAGATCGCGGCATGAATGTTTCTAGCGGCAACCGCATCGCCGATGCGAAAAAGTTGGAAAGATCCCGCCGCATTTGTTTTCAGGGCTTGCGGCCGGCCGTCGATGAAAGCGTCGATATCGATTTCACCACGATTAACGCTTCGTTCCTTCAAGTCGAAATAGATTGCGTCGGCCGGCAGATTGCCATGAGCGACGATAATCTGTTGCGCTCGGCGCTCAATTGTCGACTTGTCGTAGGGATTATGCAGGTTCGCCACTAATTGATTACCGTCCTTCGCGATCTTTTTCATGCGTAAATTGAGCGTTACTTTAACGTCGCCTCGGTAGAACGCCTGGTAATAAGCCGGATAATTAAGGCCCCCCACATCGGCGCCGAGTACACGCTCCGGCGTCACGATTTCGAATCTGATGCCTTTGTTAGCTAAGAACTCAGCCGTCGAGAGAGCTTCGTGACCGCTCTCATCATCGTAAAGAATGATGTCCTCAGAGAGCGCCACCTGGCCCGAAAGAACATCCCAAGTCGAAAGTGCAAGATCACTGCCTTCGCCAAAAGGGGCGGTATTTGGCGTACCACCGGTGGCGATGATGACAATGTCAGGATTCTCCGCTGTGATATCGCTGGCTTCGGCAAAGGTATTGAAGCGGAATGCAACGCCGGCATGCTGACATTCGGCGTAGAGCCAGTCAGCGATGCTGATCAATTCCTTGCGGCGGTTGACCTTTGCCGCAAGTGCTATCTGACCGCCGACACGGTCGGTTGCTTCGAATAATATCGCCCTGTGCCCACGTAAAGCAGAAACGCGGGCGGCTTCTAAGCCGGCTGGGCCAGCACCGATAATGACGATCTTTTTCTTCGGGCCGCTGCTTGGCACGATCACATGTGGCATCGTCTCTTCACGGCCGGTCGAGGGATTATGCAAGCACAGCGCTTCGCTACCTTGATAAATGCGGTCAATACAATAGCCCGCACCCACGCAGGGCCGGATGCGTTCTTCTTCGCCACGCATCATTTTGGCGACGATATATGGATCAGCCATGTGCGCACGGGTCATACCGATCATGTCGACGGCGTCATCGCTGATCCAATGACGCGCGGTTGCCAGGTCGTTGATGCGGGCAGCGTGGAAAATGGGAAGACCTGGCAGTAAATTCCGCGCAGCCTTTACCTTGGTGAAGTTCGGGCCAGCGGGCGTCCCCATTAACGGGATGATATGAGAGAGTGCCTCATCCGTATCGATCGTGCCAACGATAACATTAAGAAAATCCATTAATCCATCAGCGTGAAGGCGTGTCGCAATTGCGACGCCCTCCTCGAAACGTAAGCCATCATTCTCCACTTCGTCGATGACCATGCGTACACCGATGATAAAATCATCGCCGCTCTGCCGGCGCATTTCACTTAGCACTTCGCGGCCAAAGCGCATGCGATTCTCCAAACTGCCGCCGTAATCATCCTCGCGCGTGTTCGTGCGCGGCGATAGAAATGCATCGAAAAGATGGCCATAGGCCTCGACCTCGACGCCGTCGAGATGCCCGGCGCGAGCTCGCTTGGTCGCCTCACCATAGGCTTTGACGACGCGGATTATATCGAAATCTTCCATCGTTTTCGGGAAGCTGCGATGAGCCGCTTCCCGTTGATGCGAGGCAGAAATGACAGGCAGCCAGTTTTCCTTATTCCAAGATGTGCGGCGCCCTAGATGTGTGATCTGGCACATGATGGCGCAGTCATAGGCGTGAATGCGCTCGCTGAGCTTGCGCAGATGTGGGATGATCGCATCGTCATGAATATAGAGATTGCCGAAAGCCTGTGGCGAATCCTTGGCGACGACAGACGACCCGCCGATCATGGTCATGGCGGCGCCGCCCTTAGCCTTTTCCTCGTGATAGGCCTGGTAGCGTGAAGCTGGCATGCCGCTCACCGAATAGGCTGGCTCATGGGAAGTGGAGAAGATGCGATTTTTCAGCTCGAGATGCTTTAGGCGGTATGGCTGCAACAAGGGATCGGCCATTAGGGGCTCCGATGTGTGGCTAGGATCGTCGACCCACTAATTTAATACCAAGCATCTGACATGGATTGCTTCTTGCGGTCGATAAAATCACGCAAGGCATCGTCGATGGCTGGATCGAGTATCGGATCGATATGGCTAGCAAGCAACGCCTTCCATTTCTTGCTGGCGCGGACATCCGCCGGATTCGAGCCAGCATCGCGCCATTGCTCAAAGGAATCGTTGTCGGCGAGATCGGCATCGTAGAAGGCAGTCGTGTAATTTGCCAAAGTATGAGCACAGCCGAGAAAGTGCTTTCCGGGCGTCACTTCGCGGAAGGCATCCATGGCAAGTGTATTATCGTCAAAACTAAGACCACTCATGAGCTTATGCATCATGCCGAGGTGGTCGCAATCGAGAACAAATTTCTCGTAACCCATGACAAGACCGCCTTCGAGCCAGCCCGCCGCATGCAGGATGAAATTGGCGCCTCCAAGAAGGGCCGGCCACAACGAATCCGCACTTTCCTGTGCTGCCTGCGAATCTGCAACCTTCGAGGCAGTGAGCGAGCCACCGCAGCGTAGTGGGACACCAAGACGTCGCGCCAACTGGCCGATGGCGAGATAAGCCATCGCCGGCTCCGGCATGCCAAAGGTTGGCGCACCCGATCGCAGCGACATGGAACTCAGAAAATTGCCGTAGATGACCGGCGCACCGGGTCGCTCCAATTGAGTGAGGGCGACACCAACCATCGCTTCCGCGTGCGCCTGCGCGATCGCTCCAGCCGTGGTCACTGGCCCCATGGCACCGCCGAGAATAAAGGGAACGACGACTGCGGCTTGGTTAGCACGGGCATAGGCGCGCAGACTCTGCGACATGACGCCGTCGAAAATCAACGGTGAATTGGTATTGATATTGCCGAGGATGACACAGTTCTTGTCGACAAAATCCGCACCAAACAGGATGCGGCACATCTCGATCGAATCCTCGGCTCGTTCCAATGCTGTCACTGACCCCATGAAGGGTTTGCCCGAATGCTTGATATGGGCATAGACCATGTCGAGATGGCGCTTGTTCACAGGCACGTCGACCGGTTCGCAAACAGTGCCGCCGGAATGATGTAGCCAGGGTGACATCCAGGCCATCTTTACGAAATTTCTAAAATCTTCGAGCGACCCATAGCGACGGCCTTGCTCGCGGTCGTAAACAAACGGCGAGCCGTAAGCGGGAGAAAAAACGATGGCGTCGCCGCCGATCTCGACCGAATGTTCCGGGTCGCGGCCATGTTGGGTGAAGGTCTTTGGTGTCGTTTTAACGATAATCTCTGTCACCATCCCGGGTTCGAAGCGCACGCGCATACCATCGACCTTGGCGCCCGCCTTGCGCCACAGATCGAGCGCTGCATCGTCACCGTGGAACTCGACGCCGATCTCCGCCAGGATCTGCTCGGCCTGCGCCTGCAGTCGATCCAGGCCGTTCGGATCAAGAAAGCTGTAAACCGGGATTTGTCGCCGGAGATAAGCAGGCGCCGCCATGACAGGCCGTACTCGCATGCGCTTGCGCTGACGAGCAGGGGATGGAGTGGCGGTGGGCTCGCTCATCAGGAAGACCTTCGTCAGGTGACTGCAGCACTACAATAGATCGTGAGGTTCTTATATAAACCCGGAAAAATTAGGAAGTCGAGAAAGTAGCTTTATGATTTTCTAAATATGCCATCTCCATCTCTTAGACGGTGCTAATACGCTAAAGGCTTTAAAAAGATTTTGCTAGATGGCGCCAACCGGCATTGGCAT
>CAZLOF010000113.1:0-10253 GCA_964560745.1 uncultured Thermoflexus sp. | reverse complement strand
TGTTATTACATGGCATGACCCTGCGTTTAGAATACGATACGTTATTAACTATTCAAGATACCATCCCACCCGGACACAAGCTGGCATTACGCGGCGTGGCGGTGGGCGAGGCATTACGGCGTTATGGGCAATTTATTGGCGCAGCCACAAAACCCATTCAACCCGGTAGCCATGTACACGCCCACAACTTAAGCGTGGCGGCCTATGCCAAAGATTACGCCATCGGCGTTGATGTCAAGCCGGTTGCGTTTGTGCCCACTGAGCAGCGCCGCACGTTTATGGGTTATTTGCGTGCAGATGGGCGGGTGGGCACACGCAATACCATCGCTGTTATTTCGTCGGTTAATTGCTCGGCGCATACTGTGCGCCAAATTGCTGCCCACTTCACCCGCGAAGTCTTGGCGGCTTACCCAAATGTTGATGAGGTTATTTCGGTGGCTCACGCTTCGGGATGTGGGGCGCGGTTGGGTGGGGCCGATTACCAATTATTGCAACGCACTTTGGCGGGTATGGCGAATAACCCAAATGTTGGCGGTTATATTTTGGTGGGATTGGGTTGTGAGGTTAATCAGGTGCAAGATTTGATCAACAATTATGGCCTGAAACGCGGGACACAAGGTCAGCCGCCAGTGAGTTTAACCATTCAAGAATCGGGTGGAATTCGCAAAACTGTGCAGGCTGGGATTGAGGCTGTAAAAGCCTTGTTGCCAGTGGTGAATGCAACGGCCCGTACCCCGCAACCGATTTCGGGGCTAAATGTGGCATTGCAATGCGGCGGCAGCGATGGCTGGAGTGGCGTGACTGCTAACCCAGCGCTGGGGTTGGCGGTTGATGAATTGGTGCGGCATGGCGGCACGGCGGTGTTGAGCGAAACCACCGAAATTTATGGGGCCGAGCATTTGCTTACGCGCCGTGCTGCCAACCGACAAATTGCCGAAAAATTGATTGGACAGGTGCAATGGTGGGAGGAGCATACGCGACGGCTGAATATTGAGATCGACAATAACCCATCACCCGGCAACAAGGCAGGCGGGCTAACCACGATCTATGAAAAGTCGTTGGGGGCGGTTGCTAAGGGCGGCAATACGCCATTAACGGCGGTGTATGCCTATGCCGAACCCATCACCGAGCGTGGCATGGTGTTTATGGATACACCCGGCTACGACCCTGTATCGGCAACGGGGCAAGTGGCTGGCGGTTGCAATTTGATCGTCTTCACCACTGGACGCGGCTCGGTGTTTGGCTTCAAACCTGCGCCCAGCATCAAGGTTGCCACCAACTCGGCGCTTTATCGGCAAATGGAGGACGACATGGATATTGACGCTGGCAAGATTTTGGATGGTGTGCCGATGGCGGCGGTGGCGGCTGAGATTTTGGACGAGATTGTGGCGGTGGCATCGGGCAAGCAGAGTAAGAGTGAGGCGCAGGGGGTAGGTGCAGATGAGTTTAACCCTTGGAATTTGGGAGGAACGCTATAGGAGAAATTACGATTTGCGATGGGGCTTTTAGTGGTCGAGCGGGCTATGCACAATTTTGGGTTTTTGAGCCAACACCCGGGTGTAAATCATCGTGCTGGTGATGTCGCTGTGCCCGAGCATTTCTTGCACAGTGCAAATGTCATAGCCGGCTTCGAGCAAATGAACGGCAAAACTGTGGCGAAAGGTATGGCACGTCACCCGTTTATCAATTTTGGCGAGGTGGGTGGCGGTGATCACCGCCTTTTGCATAGTTGTTTCATGGGCGTGATGTCGATATTTCACAGGATCAGTTGGCTGGTTTGGGTTAGCAGATAGACTTTTGGCAGGGAAAACAAATTGCCATTGCCAATCGCGTTGAGCATCTTCGCGGCTAATATTGTGGGTTTGTGGGTCAAAGTTGCTTGGCAAGATGACATAACCGCGCCCATTTTCATATTCGTTGCGGTGGCGGGCTTGCATACGTGCCAAATAGTCGCGCAGCGGTTGCATTAATCTGTCGGGCAATATGGTAATGCGTTGGGCGGTGTTTAACACTGGGTTGTTTTTGCTGCGATATTTGCGTGTTTTTTTGCGGCGGAGTTGCGTATTTGGGTCGGTGTCGGTTTCATTCATATGGCTATGAATGACGATTTGGCGCTGTTCAAAATCAATATCATTCACCCTTAGCCGCAAACATTCAAGTAACCGTAGCCCGCTGCCATATAAAAGTTGCCCGATCAATTGTTGCTCGCCCGACAATTGGCGCAACACCTGTTGCACCTCATTTTTGCTTAAGATGATGGGTAAGTGAGCGGCTTTTTTGGCACGCACTTGCTGAAGCTGGGTCTTAAAATCGCTGCGCGGGCGGCCAAATATATTGGCATATAAAAACAGCAGCGCCGCAAATGCCTGATTTTGGGTGCTGGCTGCAACATGATGCTGATCGGTTAGGTGATTGAGAAATGCCTCGACCTCAGCCGCGCCCATTTCGGCGGGGTCACGCTTTTTGTGAAAGAAAAAGAAATCTACGACCCAACGCAAGTAGGTTTCTTCGGTGCGAATGCTATATTGACGGGCGCGAATGACCTCGCGCATCTGCTTTAGTAACGGGCTATTCTCGACCCGGCGAGCAAAATCACCGCTGGTGTCATCACGATAGGGCGAAAGAGGTAATGGCTGAATCCGCACTAACCAAATTATATAAGATTCTTTTAACTTATGAATCGGCCTAATTTTGTATCTTGTTTGTTTAGGGCTGTTTGACAATTTGGGTTGATATCGTATACTAATCGTCTGAATCTTCACCAGCGATGTATGCCTTATGAAAAAGTCAGCCCCTATGTCTACCAGAGAAACCCTTGCCAACGAATTAGCGCTGCTTGGCGTTCGACCTGGCATGACCTTGATGCTGCACGTCAGCTTGCGGCGTGTTGGCCCGATTGAGGGCGGTGCAGATGCGCTGCTTGATGCGCTTTTTGCCGCTTTGGGGCCAGATGGCACCTTGCTTATGGTAATGTATGCCGACGATGATGCGCCAAATGGCATACCATTTGACGCGCTGACCTCGATGGCGGCTGTTGAAGATTTGAGTGTGCTGGCCGAGGTTTTGCGGCGGCGCCAAGGCACGCAAGTGAATGATCATGCTGCTGCACGTTATGGCGTATATGGCCCGCAAGCCTCGTATCTGCTTGCGCCGAATCCGCTTCATGATTATCATGGCCCTGGTTCACTCTTAGAACGGTTTACAACCCTAGGTGGTTTTGTTTTGCGCTTGGGGGCCAATGTCGATACGATCACGGTGACACATTGGGCAGAATATCAGGCGAATGTGCCTAACAAGCGTCGTGTGCGTATTCGCTATACACGGGCCGATATTGGCGAACAGTGGATCGAAAGCTTAGACGATACCGATGGCATCGTCGATTGGCCGGGCGGTGATTATTTTTCGCAGATATGGCTTGATTATTTGGCGGCTGGGTATGCGAACACTGGTCCGGTGGGAAATTGTCGTGCTGAGCTATTTTTAGCCAAGCATTTTGTAAATTATGCAGTTGAATGGATGGAGACAAATTTGAGATAAATCGTATGCCAAGTAAGGGTAAAACTGAGAAAATGCCGATGTCACTATATGGCGATGGGCTACGCCCATTGCTATATAGTGACATCGGCATACGTCTTTATTGACCTGACATTGTTAAGGTAACCCAGTCGGGTTACTCGTGATTCATTATCTGGTATCTAAAATTGACGAGGAAAAATGACAATACAAGTAATAGGAAATGGAACCCCAAGTGATCCTTGGATTTTGAAAACGCCCCCGGGTACGTCTGACTACAAAGCTTATCGCGATGAGACAGCAAACCCACCCGCATTATGTTGCGAAGTGGGCACTACCAAATTGAGCTATCAACTGCGCTGTATTGAAGATTTGCACGCGATGTTAAAGGCGCATGGCGATTGGATGGCTTTGGGCGTAGCCGATGAGCAAAAACCTGCCAAAGAAGATACAGTCGAAGGGTGGGGGCGTTCGCCAGCGAACCCAGTCGGCGGTTGGTATGGCCTAAAGAAGGGTTTGCGTGGGCGTTTTGCCATGTATGTACCCCCAGTGATGGAGATTTTAGGATTGGTTGAATTGGAACATAACCCTAAGAATAATCGTATGCGAGCGATATAGAGCAAACTCATAAAAGATGAAGGGCCGATTTCACTAACACCCTTTTAATAAATATGACAACTTCAACTTATGAGACGGCCAAAGCCACCGAAACCAAAACGACGTTTAGCAAAACAACCAGTGTGGGCATTAATATTAATGCCACCGCACAACGAATTTGGGGTTTGTTGACCAACGCCGCAGATTTCCCACGATGGAATTCGACTGTCGAGAGCATCGAAGGCAATATTGCGCAGGGCGAAAAAATCAAATTACGCGCCAAAATTGCACCGGGTCGCGTGTTTAATTTGGCAATCAAAGAATTTGTGCCGTCGCAAAAACTGGTATGGGCCGATGGGATGGCCCCCATGTTTAGCGGTGTGCGCACATTTACCCTAACGCCAAATGCGGATGGCTCGACCCATTTCTCGATGTCTGAGACAATCAAAGGCCTAATGATGCCCATGATTGCCGGCTCTTTGCCCGATTTTCGCCAATCGTACGACCAATATGCCGCCGACCTCAAGGCCGAGGCCGAAGGACACTAAATGAATGAGTAAATGAGTGAATGAGTAATTTTTTTAAATCACTCATTCACTCATTCATTTTTAGCAGCTCCGCTTCATTCAAAATAGTCACACCGAGTTGTTGGGCTTTGGCGACTTTGCTGCCCGGCGATTCACCGACCACGACATAGCTGGTTTTCTTGCTCACGCTGTCGGTTACTTTGCCGCCTCTGGCTTCGATCCAAGCGGCAATCTCTTCGCGCGGTTTTGAGAGCGCCCCCGTGATGACAAAAGTTTTGCCTGTGAAGGCGGCGGGCGCAGCGCCTGCCACTGGTCGGGTAGTCATTGCCGCCTCATTGCTTGTTATTTTCAACCCTGCCGCCTTTAGTTTTTCAACCAAGGCGCGGTTGCTCTTGCGGCTAAACCAATCAACCACACTTTGCGCCAAAATGGGGCCGACCCCCTCAATTTGTTGCAACATTTCAAGATTGGCTTGCATCAACATGTCGATATTGCCAAAATGCCGCGCCAGATCGCGGGCCGAGACTTCGCCGATGTGACGAATGCCCAAGCCGATTAACAAACGCGCCAACCCGCGTTCTTTGGAGGCCGCAATCGCATCGATCAAATTTTGCGCTTTTTTCTCGCCAAATTTGTCAAGCTCGCGTAGTGCGTCTTTGTGCAAGCGATATAGGTCGGCGACATCGGCGATCAACTCGGCGTCAATCAATTGCGCCACGATCTTCTCGCCCAAGCCCTCGATATCCATCGCCCCGCGCCCCACAAAATGCTCAATAGCACGGTCGAGCTTGCCCGGACAGTCGGGGTTGGGGCAATAAATCGCCACTTCGCTCTCTTTGCGCACCAATTCTGTGCCGCAAAATGGGCAATGCGTCGGCGGCAAAATCACTTGCTCATTACCGGTGCGGGCGGCCAACACTGGCCCTGCCACATAAGGGATAACATCGCCAGCGCGTTTAACCACCACACGGTCGCCGATGCGAATGTCTTTGCGGGCGATATCTTCGTAATTATGTAAAGTGGCGTTGCTGATGGTAATGCCACCGACTTGCACGGGGTCGAGCACGGCATTGGGCGTTATCGCGCCGGTGCGCCCCACCTTTACTTGCACCGCCCGTAAAATGGTGCTTGATTCGCGGGCGGGGAATTTGAAGGCGACGGCCCCGCGTGGGTCACGCCCAACATACCCCAGTTTTTCGGCCAGCACCAAGTCGTTTAGCTTAATCACCATGCCGTCAATCTCAAAACCCAACGAATCGCGTTTTTCGATATAGCTTTCGGCATAGCCAATCGCTGCTTCAAGATGATCAAAACGCTGCGCGATTGGGCTGACCGGCAACCCTAACTCACGCAAATAGTTGAGGGTATCCCATTGAGTGCTAAGTGCTAAGTCTGAAGTGCTAAGTAATTCTTTGTTACTTAGCACTTCAGACTTAGCACTTAGCACTTGATAACATAAAATACTGAGCGGGCGTTTGGCGGTGAGTTTGGGGTCGAGTTGGCGCAGTCCACCCGATGCGCCATTGCGTGGGTTGGCGAGGGGTTTTTCGCCTGCGGCTAAAGCCGCGATGTTGTATTTTTCAAATTCGGCCAGCGTCATAAAGGCCTCGCCGCGCACCGAAAATTTAGAATTTAAAATGGAAAATGAAGAATTATCCGAATTTTCAATTCTCAAATTTTCATTTTCAGTTCTCAATTTGAGCGGCAGCGATTTAATGGTGCGGGCATTGGCGGTGATGTCTTCGCCGATGTTGCCATCGCCGCGTGTAGCGGCTTGGGTTAGCAAGCCGTTTTCATAGGTTAACACAATCGTCAGGCCATCAATCTTTGGCTCAACCACCAAATCGTTAAAATTGCCGCTAATGCCTTGTTGCTCAGCATATTTGCGAATGCGATCGTGCCATGCTCGCACATCGGCGGCATCAAAGGCATTTGACAAACTCAAAATGGGCTGAGGGTGTTGCACCTTGGCAAAGCCCTCCGAAATGCCATCGCTGATGCGTTGGGTGGGTGAATCGGGTGTGATGAGGTCAGGATGGGCAGCCTCGATCTCACGCAATTCGCGTGTCAGCGCATCATATTCGGCATCGCTAATCACCGGCTGGCTGAGCACATAATAACGGTAGCTATGATCGAGCAATTGTGCCCGCAAGGTGGTGGCACGTTGGGCGGCTAGATCATGGGCACTGACGGGGTCAGTGTTTGTGGTAAACATTTCGAGTTGTGACATCGTTCGCTATTCTCCTAATTTCAGCCGCGCAATCCGTTCTGGCTGCTCTTCAAAAATATAGGTGATGGGCGTGACGACTACGCCACTGCCGCCGATGGCGCGTAATTGGTTAATGGCGTGCGTCATCTCGGCGCGGCTAACCACAATGCTGACCGAAAACCAATGCTGACCGGCATTGGCCACCGCGCTGTGTGGGTTGGGGTAAATGGGTGCAATGGTTGGCCCTTGCAAGCCACCCAAAGTCGTTTGTGTTGTGACCGTGTGCCCCACATCTTCTAACGATGCGCCCCACACAATGGCAACAAAGAAAAAAAGCCCTTGCGCCCGTAAATGTGCCTCAATATATTCTAATAACTCAATCGCCACTCGTTTTACTTCGGGGCGGGCCAGCGCGTTGCTATTAGCAACCAAGCTGGCTTGGGTGTGCAACAAAATGCCATCGGGCAACATACGCAAGCGGTTTTGAATTAAAGTCGAGCCGGTTTCGACCAAATCGACAATGATATCGGCGGCCCCAATTTCGGGCAATACCTCCAGCGAGCCTTCCGCATCGATGAGCGTAAACGGGGCGATCTGTTGCTCTTGAAAAAAGCGCTCGGTGATGGTATGAAAAGTCGTTACCACCCGCAGTGGCGTTCCGGCCTCGGCCAATTGCGCCGCTTTGGCCCGCAATTCAGCCACATTGGTCACCGGCCACGCCTCAGGCACCGCAATCGCCAATTTGCATTTGCCATAGCCGAGGGCTTCGTGCAGAATGGTGGTGTGCGCGTCAACGTTGGCATCGGCGATGACATCGTAGCCGGTAATGCCAAAATCGACCCCACCATTTGCCACACTGACGATGATGTCACGCGGGCGCTGAAACAGCACTGTGACACCGGGCAAGCCGCTAATACTGCCAATATAACCACGTGTGCTTGATTGTTTCACATCAAAGCCACAACGTGCCAAAAATTCAAAGGTTGCGCTTTGCAGCCGCCCTTTCGACGGCAAGGCAAGGCGAATATCGGTTCGAGACATATTTTTTTATCCTTCTACAATTACATCAAAAAACAAAGCTCCCGCTGCCCAAAAGATGATGGCAAAGGCGACAAGCATCCCCAGCCATGCGCTAAATTCGGCAAAATCGGCATGGTCAACAAAGCCAGCCGTCACCAATACCGCCGCAATCACCATTGGCAAGACCAGCGGAAAGAGCAAAATGGGCAAGAACACCTCGCGTGAGCGGGTGCTAATGGCCATTGCGGCAATGAGGGTGCCAGCCGCCGCGTAGCCAATAATACCAATGACAATGGCTAATAATACCCCCCACGTAAACAGGCGCTCATCAAACAACATGGCCGTGATCGGCCACGCCACTGCCGCCATTGCCAACATAAAAATAACATTGGTGATGGCTTTGCCGATAAAAATAAGGGCGCGGTCATGCGGGGCTAGCAAAATCCCTTCGATGGCCATATTCAGTTGCTCGACGGCCATGCTGCGGCTGAGGCCGAGCGTGCCAGCAAAGACCAATGTCACCCACAATACCCCGGGGGCCAGCAAGCGCATGTCATCGGCCCGTAATCGCAGGGCAAAATTGAGCATCACAATCGACATGATGGCAAACACCGTCATGGCCGAAAATGCCTCACGCCCGCGGGTTTCGAGCAACAGGTCTTTACGAATAAGGGCAAAAATGGCGTGGCGCATATTAATTGAGAGTGCTATTTTAACGAAAGCGAAAAGCTCAAATGGCGGTTAGCACCCATACCTTTACACAAGCGTGTTGGGTATAGACCTGATGCGCTGCAAAATCAAAGCCATAGTGCGCCAGTTTTGCCGCAAAATTTAGCGCAGTGGCCTCATTTTGGGGGTTAACCTTGCCCGATTGTTGGCCTGTAATGGCGTAGAGCCAATGAATTAAGGTTGCCAATGGGCCAGTGCCGGTTAGGGTAATGCTTGGCACGATGATAAACACCCCCTGTGGTGTTAAGACACGCCGCGCTTCGTTTAACGTATTGGGGGCCGAGATAAACTCGGTTGGAAAGGTGGCGATGAGGCAATCGAAACTGGCATTGGCGAAGGGTAGTTGTAAGGCGCTGGCGCGGGCCAATTTGGGCGTAATTTGGTGTTGGCGTAATCGTCGGCGTGCCATTTGCCCCATTTGGGGTGAGAAATCAATCCCAGATGGGAAATATCCCCGTTTGTATAATGTAAAATGTAGATGGCCCGGACCATGCGCAATTTCTAATATTTTGGGCTGAATAGCGCGGGGTGTGGGGATGAATTGGAGGGCGGTGGCCCCCCATGTTTTCCATTCGCCAAATGACACACAGGTGGCGACAAGGTCATATAGCCATGCAAAATGGGTATAGAGCAGGGTAAATCCGAAACGAATGAGTTTATTCATTACAATGTTTTATAGTTGTCCAGATAAATTTTTTCCAAAAATACGATATGCTGATTGCACTATATCCCTTGCTAAGCGTAGCTTAGCAAGGGATATAGTGCAATCGGCGAAAACCTCCGGAAAAGACTTTTCTGGATAGCTATATCTATCGTATCCTCTTGTGGGATAGATGGTTACTTCAATGCTAAAACAACGGCAGCGTAGTTATTGCTGCTAACTTCATATGAAGCAGATAAATCTTCGGCCTTGACCCCAATCGTGTATTGCCCAGGCGCAGCCGAGACCCGGAGTGTAATTGTGGCCTTCATCCCTGACCACAATTGCCCGATCCCGCAGTATGATGTGCGACCATCAAAACTGCATGTGCGTGTCAGATTCCCATCAACATAATATTGACCCTGCTTCTCCCATTTGATTGAACTAACCGTTAATTCACTTGGGATATTGAGGCTTGCAAGAACGGCTGGCGCGGCAACGGGTGAGGTGTTTTGAATAATGAGTGCGATTTCATAGGTCTTATTATTGGTAACTGCCCCGCCTTCGGGAATGATTTGGATGGATGCAGCCGTATTAAATGAGGTCAGTTGAACTTGGTTTTCATTGATTTGTTTTTGTGAGAAATCGGGTGGCGGTGGCGGTGGCGGTGGGGGCGGTGGCGGTGGCGGTGGGGGCGGCGCGACACTCCATTTAGCATACAACGTAAGCGCAGCATTCGTTGTGTAATTGCTCCCCGCGGCATAATCAGTACCGAGTCCATCGGCTTGGGTATTCCAGCCGTTGAAAGTATAGCCTGTGCGCACCAGATTGCCGCTATTGCTTGCCAATGACAAATTGACATCGTGAGTCTTGGTTTGGTTACTTGGAGCAGTGCCGCACGTATTATTGTTGCCGTTGTAGGTCACTGGGTAAGTGTCGGGTGTCCATTTAGCATACAAAGTGAGCGCAGCATTCGTTGTGTAATTGCTCCCCGCGGCATAATCAGTACCGAGTCCAT
>CAZLOF010000112.1:0-10271 GCA_964560745.1 uncultured Thermoflexus sp. | reverse complement strand
ATCTACATTGAACCAGAACAAGGGCAAAAAGCAGTTTTTGGCTTGCCTTTTGCCACGCCACCCGGCCCTAGCACCTGGCTGGTGGGGCAATCCTATGGCAACACGGTGGGTGCTTATTACCGGCGGGTAGATTGGTATGGGGCGGGGCAAGGCATTCATTTTGGCATCGATTTATCGGCCAAATGTGGCACACCGGTGGTGGCGATTGGCGATGGCACAGTAGCACTGGTTGATGCGTTATATCACGGTTCGTTGCCACATAATTTGTCGATTTTGCATCCGAATGGTTATATTTCGTTTTATGGGCATTTGCTCGAAACGCCCAATTTGCGGCCCGGCCAACCCATTCGCAAAGGCGATGTGATTGCCAAGACCGGCGACCCTGACCTCACTTGCACCTCGCGCCCGCATCTGCATTTAGAAATTCGTGACCGCAGCCATGCGCGGGCCTATAACCCGATTGTGTTAATCGATGCAGATTGGGATGCGTTATCGTTGACAGGTGCGTTTGGGCGTGGCTTTCAGCGTGACCTCGACAACCCGCGTAAATGGCAAACACCCTATGATCAGCCTGAAATTCAATTCGGTGGCCCGCTCATCAATGAATTTACGCACACTTACCCACAAGATTGGCGTTAAGGCGACGCTTGTCTATGGCAAAACCTAAGGGCTAAAACGCGAAGGGGCGAAGAACGCGAAACGTTTTTTTCTTCGCGTTCTTCGTCCCTTCGCGTTTTATTTGTTGGTGTTAGATGCAAATGGCAAGGTAAACCAAAAAGTGCTGCCTTTGCCAAAAACACTTTCAACCCCAATACGCCCACCCATCGCTTCGACCAACGATTTGACAATGGCAAGACCCAGCCCAGTGCCGCCACTGCCGCGATTGCGTGATTTATCACTACGATAAAAGCGCTCGAACACATGCGGCAAGTCGTCGAGGGCGATGCCCTCACCAGTATCACGCACACGCAGGCACACAAATGCGCCATCCACCGTCGCCGATAAATGAATTTGCCCACCATTTGGGGTATGGCGCAAGGCGTTGCCGATCAGGTTGCGCAGCACTTGCGCGGCGCGATCGATATCGCAAGTCACCATCGGCAACGGTTTTTGCAGACTGAGGCTCAGCGCAATTTGACGGTTTTCGGCAATGGGGGTAAATTGGTCGATGGCATTTTGCGCCAAAATAGCTGGGTCTGCCGATTGGGTTTTGAGCGCCAATTGCCCAGCTTCGGCCAAAGCCAACTCGCGCAAATCATCCACCAAGCGGCTGAGCAAACGGGTTTCGTCGTAAATGGTGGCAATTTCGGCAGGTTCGAGCGGATATACACCATCGAGCATAGCACGCAAATTGCCTTGAATGACGCTAAGCGGGGTGCGAAGTTCGTGGGCGATATCGGCGGTGAGGTTGCGGCGGTTAATTTCGGCTTGTTGTAACGAATCGGCCATGTCGTTAAAGGCATGGGCAACTTCGGCAATTTCATCGGTGCCATTCGGCACAGCACGCACCTCAAGGTTGCGGCCCGAAAAAGCGCGGGCCGTGCGGGCCAATTGAGCCAAAGGTTGGGTGAGCGCACGGCTAATAAGTACGCCCAACAAGGTGGCGATGAGGCTAACCACCACCGCCGCAGTGACAAGACTGCGTTGTAGTTGGCTGATAAAAAACAATTGGGCATCAAGCTGTAACGATTGTTCAGGCAAAACAGTAATGAGATAGCCCACAATTTGTTGGTTGGCGCTAATTGGCAAGGTGCGGCTCAATTCGGCCTCTGAAAGCGTGCTGCCAAGTCGTGCCCGTGCTTCGTCATAAACCACCTTACCAGCGGCATTCGCAATGGCATAGCTCACCCGCTCACGCTGATTGGGTGGTGGGCCATTTGGGCGTTGACCTTGGTTTGGCGGACGGCGGTTTGTGAATGGGGTTTGGAATAAGGCAAACACCTCTTCGCCTACCCCATTCCAGCCACCTGTATCGGTATAAAACGCCGCCAATTCATCGATAATGCCTTGTTGTGAAATGGCACGCTGGCGCTCGATAAAAACATTGAGTTGGGTCGATGCGGTGACACCAGCAAGCATTGCCACCCCGCCCACACTAAGCAGGGTGATGGCGACTAAAGCCAAAACAAGGCGCAACCAAAGACGATTCATGTGCGGCTCAATTTATAGCCCACCCCAAACACCGTTTCAATATAAATGGGTTTGGCGGGGTCTGGCTCAATTTTTCGGCGCAGGTTTTTAATGTGTGAATCGATCGTGCGGTCAAAACCGTCGTAGCCGAAGCCGAGGGCTTTTTCGATCAATTCACCCCGTGTAAAGGCGTGGTTGGTGTTTTGCATCAAGGTGCGCAATAAATCATATTCGGTGGGCGTTAGCTCAAGCAATTGCCCATTGAGTGCAATACTGCGTTGCTCCACATCAAGGCTAAGCTCGCGCACTTGCAATAACGATGACGGGCGCACTTGCCCATTGGCCCGCCGCAAAATGGCTTTAACCCGCGCCACCACCTCACGCGGGTTAAAGGGTTTGGTCAAATAATCATCGGCCCCCATATTTAGCCCTTGCAATTTGTCATTGTCTTCGACCCGTGCGGTCAACATAAGAATGGGGGTTGGGGCGAGTTGCGGGTCATTGCGCACCAATTGCACCAGCGCAAAACCATCGCGCTTGGGCATCATGACATCGAGCACCGCCAAATCGGGGCGCTCGGCCCGCAACATATGCAGGGCTTGTTCGCCATCAAAGGCCGTCAGCACGGCAAAGCCGTCTTTTTCGAGATATGACTTGACCAAGCGCACAATTTGTGCGTCATCATCGGCGATTAGGATGCGTTGTGACATGATTTTGAAACGAATTATTTTGATTATAGAGAGGTCGCGTTAACGGTTTTCGCCGATCGCACAATCTGTCTTGCCGAGCATTGCTCGGCAAGACAGATTGTGCGATCGGCATATTGTATTTTTAGAAATAATTGATCTGATCTTCGAGGTGAAACTCACCTCATCAGCGCGATATTAGCTTAGTCGTTTAGCCGTTGCTGCCGCCAGTGCGTGGTGCTGGGGTTCCGCTTGGCTTGGGCATTTGTGTGCCATTGCCACGTGGGCCACCCGGGCCGCGCTGGGCATGGGCTGTGGTCAACATTGTGTTAATGCGAGCCGGCGCATCGGCCAAAATCTTGTCGGCTTGAGCTTGGGTCAATTTGCCATCGGTCACGGCCTTGGCAACGTCGGCCTTTTGGGCATCGAGAATGGCTGTTGCGATGGTATCGAGCGCAACCCCTTTGCTGGCAGCCACATCTGAGATGGTTTTGCCGGCTTGCAATTCAGTGCGCAAAGCGGCTTCATCTAAACCGAGCAATTTGGCGGCGATGACATGTGGGGCATTAGCAGGGTTGCCAATTTGTGCGCCGCCGCGAGGGCCACCATGTTGCTGACCTTGCTCACCGGCTTGTCGCCCCATTGCTGGGCCGTTGCCAGCCTGTTTGCCATGCCCACCCGGACCACCTTGTGGGCGACCAGCAGGGGCTTTACCTGTCAACATGTCATTAATGCGAGTGGGCGCATCGGTTAACATTTGATCAGCCTGGGCTTGGGTCAACTTGCCATCGGTCACGGCTTTGGCCAAGTCGGCCTTTTGAGCATCGAGAATGGCGCTTGAGATAGTCGTCAGGGCTACGCCTTTGCTCGTTGCGAGGTCGGCGATGGTCTTGCCAGCTTGCAATTCGGTACGCAAGGCGGCTTCATCTAAACCCAATAATTTAGCAGCAATGACGTGTGGGGCATTGGCGGGGTCACCAAAATGACCACCACGTGGGCCACCCGGCCCGCCGGGGCCACCTTGAAAGCCTTTACCATTCAACATGTCGTTAATACGGGTTGGCGCGTCGGCTAAGATCTGATCTGCTTGGGCTTGGGTCAATTTACCATCGGTCACGGCCTTGGCTAAGTCGGCCTTTTGGGCATCGAGAATGGCGGTGGAGATGGTTGTCAAGGCTACGCCTTTGCTGGTTGCCACATCAGCGATTGTTTTACCAGCCTGCAATTCAGTTCGCAAGGCATCTTCGGTGATGCCGAGCGCCTTGGCGGCAATGGCATGGGGTGAGTTGGCGCGATTGCCGATCATCATGCCACCCGGGCCGCCGCGACCGCCGGGGCGTTGCTGCCCTTGGGCTGGGCGGGTGCTATTGGGGGTGGCGGTTGGGCTTGGGGTTTGGGCATTTACGCCCGAACCAAAGGCCAACACACCTGCAAGTGCAGCGCTAATCACTGCGAGTCCACCGATTTTAATTTTGCTGTTCATTTTAACTTTTTCCTTTCTTTTTATGTGCAGCGGCGATTTCTGTTTTGTTGGTTGTCGTCACTGCTTCACTGGTTGTGTTTTTAGAATAGGGCAAAGTTATGGAGAACTAATGGAGAAAATAAGGACAAAACCCGTCTGCTTGTAAAAAATTTGTGAAGCCAAATGATAAGATGATTACCTCAAAAATCGGCTTTATATGAATACTTCACCCCCAAACGGGTTTCGCACCTTCGTCATTTTGTGGCTCACCCAATCTTTTTCGGGGTTTGGCACCCAATTAACCGTATTTGCGCTCAATATTTGGCTGGCGACCGTGTTATTCCCTTTGCCCGACCAACGCCCCGAGCTTGCCAGCGCCATTGCCATTATGTCGTTAGCCATCGCCATTCCATCGGTGTTTGCCGCGCCCATTGCCGGGGCATGGGCTGACCGCCACGACCGTAAACGCACCATG
Source organism: uncultured Thermoflexus sp. (assembly GCA_964560745.1). Classification (GTDB taxonomy): domain Bacteria; phylum Chloroflexota; class Anaerolineae; order J036; family Brachytrichaceae; genus AQU-03. Next base: position 5,518 of record CAZLOF010000112.1, on the reverse strand, counting down.
ATAATAGCCGATACTTTGCATGGGCTACTCACCGTAATCGAATTAATCCTCATTTACACCCAAACATTTAGGGTATGGACGATGGCGATTACGGTGTTTTTGCATGGGCTAATTCACACCTTTCACCATTCGGCCTTCGACACCTCCTATTCGATGATTGTGCCCAAGGCCCAATTGGCACGGGCCAATGGCATGATGCAAACCACCCAATCCCTGTCGGGCATTCTCGCGCCCGGGGTGGCAGCGCTTATTGTGTCATTACCCAGCTTGGCGCGTCAGGGGCTAATCGGTGGGGCTGTGGGCAATTGGTTGGCTGGCTTGCCAAACGGCACTGTGTTTGCGATGGGGCTTGATGTTGTCACATTTTTGGTGGCGGCAGTCGTGCCTTATTTTTTGCATGTGCCTTCGCCCCAACGGCAACCTTCTTCTGCACAAACCTCCGAGGTCTCTAAATCAAGCCTATGGAGCGATATTAAAGAAGGTGCACTCTATATTTGGCAGCGCCGCCCATTATTATGGTTATTAGCAACGTTTACAGTCGCTAATTTCGCCAGCTCACCGATATTTGTGCTAACCCCACTGCTGCTCAAATTTAACTTAGCGGCAGATTGGGCGCGAAACGGATTTACTTTTGAAACCGCCACCGCACTAATGGCAACCATAAGCAGTGTTGGCGGCGTGGTCGGTGGGGTTATCATCAGCGCATGGGGCGGGCTAAAAACCAACAAAATCTATGGGGTCGTTTTAGCAATTTTAGGCACTGGCCTAGCAACCATCGTGTTAGGTCTATCGTCTTGGTTTTATCTGGCGGTGGCAATGGGTTTTATCACGGCTGGGTTAATACCGATCATGAACGCCCATTCACAATCAATTTGGCAATCACAAACACCGCCCGAATTACAAGGCCGGGTGTTTGCGGTGCGGCGCGTCATTGCCCAATTTACGTGGCCCATTAGCACAGCACTGGCGGGTTATGCCGGTGGGGTGTTTGATGTGGGGGGCTATATTGTCATCATGGGCATCATTGCGACTGTGTTTTGTATTGGGCAATTGTTTAACCCCGTTTTGCGACGGGTCGAAGACAAAGCTTACCTTGATGCACTGGCGGCGCGTAGCGTAAAAACGCCGTAAAATTCAAAGCATCGGGAATCGTAGATACAGCAAATGCCGTGTTCGTATGATATGCTTAACTGGTTATAAAAGTCAATACCGTGCTTTTCCATTTTTATCAATGGCAAAGCGTTATTTATAGACAAAACCGTGCTCGAACTCAAAAATATTGTTAAAACCTATGTGATGGGCCACGAAACCGTGCGGGCACTCGATGGCGTAACTGTGACAATTAAAGACGGCGAATATGTCGCCATCGTCGGGCCATCGGGCAGCGGCAAAAGCACCCTCATGAACATGATCGGCTGCCTCGATGTGCCAACTTCGGGTGAATATATTTTGAATGGGCAAGATGTCAGCAAATTGCGTGATGACGACTTGGCGACCGCCCGAAATAAACACATTGGTTTTGTATTTCAACGTTTCAATTTGCTTTCACGCATTACGGCCCAGCGCAATGTTGAATTGCCCTTGCGTTATGGCGGCGTTGGCGGCAAAGAACGTGCTGAACGCGCTAAAGAAGCCATGACTGCCGTTGGTTTGGGTGATCGCCTCACCCATAAACCGGTAGAAATGTCAGGCGGTCAGCAACAACGGGTTGCTATTGCCCGCGCCCTAGTGAACCACCCCACGTTATTGTTGGCCGACGAGCCAACCGGCGCATTAGATAGCAAAACCGGGGCCGAAATTATGGCGCTATTTAAAAAACTGCGCGAAGAACGTGGCATTACGATTGTGATCGTCACCCACGATCCGGGCGTAGCTGCCCAAGCTGATCGGGTGGTGCGTATTAAAGATGGTCGGGTCGAAAGTGATACGCTTAATACCGAAGAAGATCGCGCCAATGCGATAGTGCACTAAACAATTACGAATTCGTAATTCGTAATTCACAATTCGTAATTCCGTTATGCCAATATCTACAGCTTCACTAAACCTCGTAACGATTAATAGTCACGGCAGCCAAATGCTTGGGCGAATATTTGTTGCAGCAGGCGAGCAACTTAAAACAACCGTGTTATTGTTGCATGGCTTTCCGGGCACCGAGCAAAATTTTGATCTTGCTCATGCCTTGCTTGACGCAGGGGTCAATGTGCTTCATATTCATTATCGTGGGGCATGGGGCAGCGGCGGCCTATTTAGCTTCGCTAATACGCTCGAAGATGTAGCAGCCGCACTCGATTTTTTGCGGCAACCGCGTTCATTAACCGACTATGCCATTGACCCGCAAAAAATAATATTGATTGGGCACAGTATGGGTGGTTTTGCGGCACTAATAGGGGCAATGAATGACCCAGCCGTGTTTGGCGTGGCCGGGTTAGCCAGCGCCAATTTTGGCAAGGCCGGGCGATTATTGCGCAATCAACCCGATAAAATCACCAGCCGCGTCATTTCTATGATGGGGTCATTGCCGCCATTAAATGGGGCCAATGCCAAGTCGCTATTGCAAGAATATATGACACAAGGCGAGGCATGGGATCTTGAGCTACGGGCCGGGCTATTGGCAAATCGTCATGTGTTGCTGATTGGCGCGGCCCAAGATGATGTATTGCCGACCAAGGTTTTTCATACGCCAATGGTGCAAGCGTTTCAGGCCGCTGGCGCACAACATTTGCAACACGATATATTAGACGCGGGACATGGCTTTATTGGGGTGCGGGCGCAATTGGTCGCAACCGTGCTTAATTGGGTATTGCAAATAAGCAGCCATGCCTAAAATCGTCATCATCGGCGCGGGCAGCGCCTCCTTTGGCCCCGCCATTCTCGGCGATTTGTTTTTGCACGCCCATCTATTGCGCGGCAGCGCTATCTGGCTAATCGATACAAATGCTGAAGCGCTAGATTTGATGACGCGCTATGCCAATCAAATAAACAATGAAAAACTGCAAAGAGGTGAAGCCACATTTGCAATTTTTGCCAGCCAAAATCGCCGTGAAGCATTGCCAAACGCCGATTTTGTCATTGTGGCGGTGGCAGTTGATCGCATTGCAACTTGGAAATTAGATTGGCAAATTCCACTTAAGCACGGGGTGCGGCATGTGCTGGGCGAAAATGGCGGGCCGGGTGGATTGAGCCATGCCCTGCGCAATATTCCATTGCTACTCGACATTGCGCATGATGTTGAAAAGCTGGCCCCTAACGCCTTTTTATTTAACTTTACCAACCCCATGAGCCGCCTGTGTTTGGCACTACATCAGCACAGCAACGTAAAGTTTGTTGGGTTGTGCCATCAAATTGGCGAAGGCTATCGTTTGGTGAATGAGGTATTGGGATTGGTGGAGAAGAAGACCCAAGAACCAAGAGCCAAGAATGAAGAATACAGAATGGAGGGGGGAGAGGAAGCGGCGCGGCGAGAATATGGGGCGCGGTTGGATGCGCGATATCATTTGGTAGCGGCAGGGTTAAATCATTTTACGTTTGTGTTGGGCATGATTGACCGCCAAACCGGTGAAGATTTATACCCCATTTTTAGGCAAAAAGTGCAACACATGCCAGCGTATTGGGAATTGATGTCGCGCCGATTAATGGACGCTTTTGGGTTGTTTTGTGCAACGGGTGATGGTCATGCTGGTGAATATGTTGGCTTTGCGGCTGAGACAATGCCATTGACCGGCTATGATTTTGATGCCTATGATCGCCTTGGCCAAGCACAATGGGGCAAAATCAAATTAACGGTCGAGCATCAATCCTCAATCTCTACTTCGCCATCATTTTTGCCGTCGGGCGAACGGGTGGTGCCCATTTTGTGTGCTATGCTGCGCGGGTTAAACCAGCTTGAGTTGTCTGTCAATCTTCCTAATCGGGGTTGCATCGAAAATTTGCCAGCCGATGCCATTGTAGAAGTGCCCGGGGTGGTGCATGGTGGTAGCGTGCATGGTGTTCATGTAGGCGCGTTGCCGCGTGGTTTGGCTGCGCTGATGCAACGTGAGATCGATATTCAAATGTTGTGTGTTGAGGCGGCGGTGAAAGGCGATCGCAACGCCGCCCTACAGGCGCTATTGCTCGATCCTCATATCCATTCATACGCCAAGGCCAATTATTTGCTCGATGATTTATTGCGGGCACATGCTGCTTATTTGCCACAATTTAGGTAAACAAAGTTAAACCGAAGCTGACTTCGGTCGCGTCATCCATTTGCGCCATAGTTGCTCACCCATCTTTACGCTTGGCAATTCAATAAACTTATATAGTAGCCAACTGAGTGCATAAATAACAATAAAGGTAACAAACCCACCCACCAAAATATCTAATACGCCATTTTGGGGCATACCCACTGCGTGTAAGTAGCTAATAGCCTTAAAAATTTGGGGCTGATGCCATAAATAAAACGAATAGCTGATTAAGCCTAAACCGGATAATCTGCGATTAAGCCAACCATCGGCAGGTTTATAAGCCAACATCCCAACAAACAAAAACGCCATCAACACGATGGTCAGCGTATAGGCTTGTGCGCTTGGAAAAGGCAACCAGCCAATGGCATTCAGCACCAACGCGGTCAAAGTTAGGCCAAAACCAACCCAAGCTACTTTGCCAAGACGTTGCGTTACGCCAAACTCAGCGAAATAAGCCCCAAACATCCATTCGGCCCATAACATCGCTCGCCCGTAAATGGGTGTTTGCCAAGGCACATTGTTAATATTGACAAACAAAAGCAAAATGCCAATGCTCATCAATGTTGCCCCAAGCATAATCGGCTTTAAACCCACCCAGCGCCGCAATAACAAAACCAATGGGTAAACCAGATAACACTCCAGCTCTATGCGTAAACTCCACCATGATGCATTAAGACTAATATTCTCCATCGCAAAATGATTCAAAATCATCGGCCAATCGGCAACAGGAATGGGGCCGAGCTTGTAACGCGAAAAGATCATGTAAAGCAAGGCCAACAGATAAGGTGGATAAATGCGCCAAAAACGTCGCCAATAAAAATGTGGCGTATTAAATTGATCTGGTTTACGCAAAAACGAATAATGAATAAGATAGCCGCTGATAAAGAAAAAGAGATGCACCCCAACCCAACCATAAGAAAAGGGCCAAAACACCCAAAACCAAGCGCTAGTGATATTACAAGCAGGTTGATTGGTGTCCCAACACACGGCCTCACGAGCGTGTATTAAAAACACTATCACAATCGCAATCCCACGCAGGGTATCGAAAACGGCCAAGTGGTTTTTTTTTTTAAGTTGATCGTTTTTCAAGGCTATAAGTTTACCAAACTCCGGCAGAGCCACTATTGGCGGGGGCAGTCGTGTGTTTTAAATACAAATAATGCAATTCATTTAACTGACGAATATGCAAATAGTCGTGCGCCAACCATGCAACTAGCAAATCGGCTGCCGACAAACTGATACCAGATGGGTGTATATGCGCATTATTCCAATGAATGACCGGCGACTTAAGGCTACTC
>CAZLOF010000111.1:0-10304 GCA_964560745.1 uncultured Thermoflexus sp. | reverse complement strand
GGCATGACAAACGGGCGTGGCGGGTCGATGATTAAGGAGATACGATTTGTGATGCGGCTACAGCCAACCACACCCACAAACATTGTTGCGGCAAGTGCCGCACGGATAACCTTATTCCTTTTTAACATAGATCGCCTCACAAAAACAAATTATTTCGAGTTATCTAAATAAACCTTGCAACTCTCCGAAAAAGGCTTTTACACCTTTGGGGCGTGTGGCATAAGTATACCGATATCAACCCAAATTAGGCATTACTATTATCAAATGATAGACATTACGTTTTAGATATTTTTTAAGCAAGCTCAACCCGCCTATAACAAAAAGAGCGCTTAGTAAAAGCGGTATCATGACACCCGCATGACCTCATCTCCATTTTCACATTTATTAGATGGCCTAAACACTGGACAAAGCCAAGCGGTGCAGGCCAAAGACGGCCCCACCCTTGTCATTGCTGGCCCCGGCAGCGGTAAAACCCGCGTGCTAACCAACCGCGTGGCTTATCTCATCGAGGCGCGTCGGGTGCTCCCTTATCGCATCATGGCAGTAACATTCACCAACAAAGCCGCCCGCGAAATGCGTGACCGACTTGGGCATATTGTCGGCGAAGCGCAAGTAAAAGAAGTGGCGATGGGTACATTTCACAGCATTTGTGGGCGGCTCATTCGCCGCGATGCGCCTTTGGTTGGCCTCGACCGCAATTTTGTCATTTATGACAGCGATGACCAATTGGCTGTAGTTAAAAATGTGTTGGCCGAACTGAATATTGATGACAAAAAATATAAACCAGCGGCCTTACATGCCCGTATTAGCAACGCCAAAAATGAATTGCTAACGCCAGAGCTATTTCAGGCGCAATCTTATTTTGATGAAATCGCCAAACGTGTTTATGCCCGTTATCAACAAATTTTGCGTACTAATAATGCAGTAGATTTTGATGATTTGTTGATGGAAAGCGTGATGCTGCTACGTAATAACCCACCGGTGCTAGAGCGTATGCAAGAGCGGTATTTACATGTGTTGGTAGACGAATTTCAAGACACCAATATTGCCCAATATGAGCTGGCCCGCTTAATTTCGGGCAAATATCGCAATTTGTTTTGTGTGGGCGACCCCGATCAAGGCATTTATTCGTGGCGCGGGGCCGATTATCGCAATTTGCTCAAACTGCGTGACGAATACCCTGACCTCAACATAATTCCGCTCGACCAAAATTACCGCAGCACCCAAACCGTGCTCGATGCCGCCATGTCGGTCATCAAGCGCAACCCCAACCGTCAGCATATCGAGCTATTTACCCAACGCGGCAAAGGGCCAAAAATTGTATTGCGCGAGATGTTTAACGAAGCCGAAGAAGCCCAATATGCCGTCGATACCATCAATGAATTGGTGCGGCAAAAAGCCGCATCGTTGGGCGAAATTGCGGTGATGTATCGCACCAATGCCCAATCACGCGCAGTTGAAGATGCCTTTGTACGGGCAAAAATGCCTTATCGTTTGGTGGGCGGCACCCGCTTTTATGGGCGCAAAGAAATTCGTGACTCATTGGCCTATCTACGCATTGTCAACAACCCAGCCGATACCGTTAGCCTGCGGCGTATTATCAACACCCCTACACGCGGTATTGGCGACAAAGGCTTTGAACAACTCGAAAATGCGGCTCGGCAACATGGGGTGGGTTGTCTCGATGCCATTCGCCGCGAATTGGTGACTGGGCGCGGGGCAAAAGCCTTGGCCGAATTTGGTGAAATGTGGGCCAAATGGTTGGTGCTGCGCGATGAGCTAAATGTCAGCCAGCTATTTGACCGTATTGTGCGCGATATTGGCTACCGCGAACATTTATTAGATGGCACCAGCGAAGGCGAAGACCGCTGGGCCAACGTGATGGAATTGCGCAATGTGGCGGCTGAGGCCGGTGACACTTTGCTGGCTGAATTTTTGGCCGAGTTAGCATTGGTAAGCGAATTAGATGGCCTTGAAGAAACGGTGAACGCCCCCACCCTGCTCACTTTACATGCGGCTAAAGGCTTGGAGTATCGCGTGGTATTTATTTTAGGGTTAGATGAAGGTGTTTTACCGCACAGCCGCAGCCTAGAAGACCCCGAACAATTGGCCGAAGAACGGCGTTTAATGTATGTCGGCATTACTCGCGCCAAAGAACGGCTCTATTTATTGCGGGCGTTTCGGCGTGGGCAATGGGGCATTAGCGATGCCACTGAACCATCGCGGTTTTTGGCCGATTTACCCGCCACACTGGTCGATGGGGTGGTAAAAAAGCCCAGCCAAGCCGCCCAATCAATGGCAACATGGGGCAACTCAAACCGCGCAAGCAGCCCCATCCCCATGAAACCAACAACCACGCCAACCAACTCTTTTGCCGAGCAAACCGAGTTTAAGCCGGGCGACCGTGTCTTGCACCCATCGTTTGGCGAGGGTTTGGTACTGCGCAGCATTCGGTTGCGTAATGATGAAGAAGTAGATGTGGTATTTGGTGTGCAAAAGAAAAGATTATCTGCGACAATTAGCGGACTAAAAAAAATAAAAGTGTAGCAAAACGTGCGCATCGAAAATCTATTTCAAGCTTCCTATTGGTTTACAACGCCAACGTCTGATCTATCACCACTGGTGAATGGTCTTTTGGTTGGGTTGGCTGGGCTATGGTGCATTCTGCATGTGGTTTGGGGGCGAATGGGTTGGCGGCGCTGGGTCAATATCGCAGCTGGGTTATTATTTGCCAGTTCAGTATTTGCACGTGTGGTCGGCATCCCTATTTTAGAGTTGCGCGGCTGGTGGTTGCTGTCAATGTTTGCCATTATGCTGAGTTATGTTGGGTCATGGCTCATCTTATTGTTACGATTACTCTTTGTATGGGTGATTAAACCCTTAGCAGACAAATTAACCCACCCTATCGCCACCTTGGCTTTGGCAACAGCCGTTATAACAGGCACATTTGGCTGGGCAGCGTGGACCGGCTGGACGCTGCGCACACATGGCGTGACCGGCAGCGACCCATATGCTTATGCCCAAATGGGGGTCGATCTGGTTACAAAAGGCACGGTTTATCATGCGTTCCCATTGGTGCGCATCACGCATGATCTCAGTATCGATGCGCCGATGGTGAATTCCTATCCCGTCACCCACATCGGGTATCGTTTGCCGACTGATGCGCGGCGTATTTCGCCCACTGTATGGCCGCCCGGTTATGCGGTTATCACGGGCTTGGCTTATTTATTAATGGGAGAAGTTGGGCTTTATTTGGTTACGCCCTTTATCGGGCTACTTTCATTAATTGTGATTGGCATGCTCACTTATCTGCTGGTGGGCATTTTTAAAAGTGGCCGCTGGACTTTGGCTTTGCGTGAACCTGAAATTGGGCAATTAAGCGACCCGATGCCACACCACGAATGGAATTTGCCAGACCCAACGCAATTGTTAGCGGCTGCGGTTGCCATCTTCATTTCTGCCACTTCATATCAACAAGTTGAATGGCAAATGACCCCAATGGCAGACCTTGCCGCCCAGTTAATATCGCTGCTTGCGTTGTTGCTCGCGTTTAATGCCGAGCGGGCCTCGCATATTGAACAAAAGCAAGCGGCCCAAGCCGCCACACAACGTGGGCGTAACCGCAAGCCCCTCACCTCGCCTTTTAAATTAAGGTCTTTACATTTGGCGCTACTCAGCGGCTTATGCTTGGGTTTGGCTTTTTCTATTCGCTACACACAAGTGCTCATTGCACCCGCGCTTGCCATTGCATTATGGCAATGGAACAAACCCATATTGTCATTTCGCCGCGTGCTTATTTGCGCCATTAGCGCCTTTATCGCCATTATTCCGCTGCTCATCTATCACACCACTGCGTTTGGTGCGCCTTGGCATACGGGTTCAGACGAATTAAGCAATTTCTCAATCAGCCGATTCCCTGAAACCGTCGAACGGTTTTTCAGCGAGTTAAATTCGCATCGTGAGTTTGGTTATTTGTGGCCGCTGATGTTAATTGGCAGCCTAGTGCTGGCGTGGCGTAATATTAGACATTTTGCTGCGCTGGTATTTTACGTGCTGCCCTTATTAATATTACATCTTTTCTACGATTATTTGCGCCCGCGCGATCTATTATCGATCTTCCCAATTGGCGCAGCACTAACAGCCTTGGGATTTGCCACCCTCTATTCACTGCGCTGGCGCGTATTACGTATCGCCGCCGTCATGCTTGTAGCGACAATATTGCTTGGGCGCTCAAGCCAAACCTTGGCCTTGCCCGTCACCCGCGCATTTGGGGCATTTGGCTATTTAGTGGCCGAGCAACGCGCCTCATTCGAGCATATTCGGCTCAATACCCCCGCCAACGCCGTCATTGCCTGCTCGCTCAATAGCGGTGCTGTTGATTTACATTCCCAACGACAAACCGTTCGCCCCGCTTCGTGGAGCGCCCCAGAATTAATTACCTTTATGCGGGCCGTTAAAGCCGAAGGTCGCCCCGTTTATCTCTTGTTTGATGGTGATGAGTTGAAAGGCACAGTTGACACGCTACAATTTAATTTTCGCCTCACCGAGATTGGGCGCTTCGACATCCCCTACTATTTTTATGGCGGCGGCTCAGAGAATCGCAAAGTGCCGCTTTATCGGTTGGATTAACCTCGATACGAATCTTTAAACAACAAAATAAAATCACATATAACGTTGAAGTCACTATATGACCTTGGGAGCAGGGTCATTACGACCACTACTAAAAGATTGTGAGCATGCAACACGCACTTTAACTTCAACAACAATTGAGATATTGCTTTATCATTTTTTCATTGCAATTCTAAGTGACGCGCTATACTCAACTGTTCAAATTTAAAGATGATTAACTCACGGTTCAAAAAAATCCTATTGACCGCTGTGCCGCTTGCCATTACCTTATGGCCCAGCGTTGCATTTAACACCCAAGCCCAACCCATCCCACCGGATACCGCACCCCAACACACCGAGGTTTGTAACGGCGGCAAATGCTTTACCATGCGCATGTATGCCAGCACCAAGAAAACCTGCGGGGTCACCGACACACTGTATGTCACCAGCGACACGCCAGTTTATTTTTGTTATATCGGGCGCAATGGCAGCATCGACCCAGTGACAATGGCTCAGCACACTCTGCTTAGCAACGCCACCGGCACACGCCGAACCATTTTTAGCGATCTGGGTGTTTACCTAAACAATGGCGACGAATACGAATATGTTGATCCAACGCCTTATACTTTCGCCAGCACGTCAATTATTGAATCAGAGTGGACAACACGCTTCTCTCATTACCAATTGACCGCTTACGAATCGGCAACGGTGAATATTGTGGCAGCCAGCCCAACCCCTGTGCCGCCAACCGCAACCCCATTGCCACCTACGCCCACCGACACGCCGGTTCCAACGCGCACTCCCACACCCACCAGCCAACCTAGCGCCACGCCAACAAAATCGGCTGGCAACGCCGCCACCGCCACCGCCAACCCTACCGCTAGCAGTGTGCCCGCCCAAACCCGCACACCAATGCCAACCCCCATCGCCACCCAGCCACCTTCGCCCGATGCCAAGGTCGATGTCAGCCTATCGGTCGAGATGTTAAACACCAACACAACCCCAGTTGTGGGGCGGCCTGTGGCTTATGCCATCAAAGTGACAAACCTGGGCAGCCGCCCAGCTTCGGCGATTACGCTAATAAGCGCATTGCCCGGCAACACCGCCTTTAAAGAAGTTCAGCCCGGACCAGGGTTTGAATGTTTGTCAGTGCCAGAAACCAACGCCCTAGGCGGCATCTTGAATTGCGCCATCCCCACTGGGTTAGCCGCAAATTCCTATAGCATTGTTAATGTCATTTTTGTGCCGACCCAACCCGGCAAACTGCACAACAGCTTAAACATTGTGACATTAAGCCAAGAGTCAAATGTTGACAATAACGCGCTTGATTACGATATGACGGCGCTCGATGCACAACATATGTATTTGCCATTGGTCAAAAAATAATGGCAATGTAGAAAGCCATAATGCCAAAATCACTACCCCACCATCCCGTACGGGATGGTGGGGTAGTGATTTTGGCACAAACCTGTTGTAACCAAAATTATTGGGCGACGCAGCTTAGCAGCTTAAACTGCCCGAAAAATCTCGACCGGCAAATCAGAGCGCCATTCATCGTGTTGCGCCAATGACGCACCCATGCGGCCAATTTCATCACACGATTTAGCCGCCGAGCCACAACCGCCTGTGCAAATATAAACACCCTCGGTCAGGCGATCAACATACGGGTAACCATGTGCAGTATAAGTATTGACACAAGGCTTTGATGCCCAACTTTTTACGCGCAAGCCCGGCAAAATGGCAAGCAAAACCTCGCGCAATGCCGCGATTTCAGCCTCATTGCCAACCCCATGAAACCAATCACGAAATGCTTCGGGCGTGTTCATGGTTGGCGGGCTAAAGGGCGACCCACCAATTTTGAAACACACCCGCCCATCGGGGTAAGGCGTGGGCGGGGTGCTATAAAATGATTTAAGCAATGGGTGGCCCTGTAAACGCCAAATCAGCGATGGGCAATTCGCCAGCCGTTGTTGTTCGGCTTCATCCAATTCGGCCAAAACCACCGAATGTTGTTTGCAAATAAAATCAAGCTCACGCCCCAAAAATGGCTTTAATAAAAAATTAGTGTAGCCGTCCATACTCAGCAATACGCGCTGAGCCTGCAAGATTTGACCAGTCTGAGTTCTAACCTCAAATGCACCAGCTACACCAGTAATCGCACACACTTCCTCATAAATAAACTTAGCCCCATTTAAAAAAGCACTCACTTGCTGCGCCGCTACCAGTTTACGCGGGTTTACAAACCCTGCTGCGCCTCCTTCATACAACGCCTCGGCTTTGGCAGCAAATTGCAAATAAGGGAATTGAGTGCTTAACTGCGCTTGGGTGAGGCGGGTTAATTGCGCATTCAATTGCCGCCCAATTGTTTCGGCATCGCCCAAATTGTCGCCAGCTTCACTAACATCGGGGCTAACCCGCAAATGCCCAACCGCATGATGAAAACGCACCCCGCTATGCCGCTCGATCTCGGCATAACGCGCAATTGATCGCTGTGCCAGCATCCCCCACACCGAATCGGGATCGGTAATGCGCGTAATTCGCGCTTGGTCATAATGGCTAGCAAACGCCCCTTGATGTGCCGACCAATTATCAGGTTCGGCTGGGCCAATGCCAATGACGCGCAAACCAGCAACGCTCAAATGGCGCAGCGCCGCCGAGCCAATCATGCCAAGACCCACAACAGCAACATCATACGTTGTCATTAATCTCCTAAATTGCCTTGGGCTGTGCCCAAACGCACTTCTTCGAGGGCATCTAATTGATCACGTAAATCACGCACCTGCTCATCGACCTCGCTTGCCAAATGGCTGTAATCGGCAATTTGGTTGGTCGATTGCCCTGCCAATGTTTGCGAATAAATAGTGCCAAGCGACGCAATCGTTAGCTCCAGTTGTGTTTCAGCATGGCGTGTGGTATTTTCTAATTTTTGCAAAGCCTCAAGTTGGCTACGACGAGCGCTCAGGGTGCGCTCAATCTGCCCACGAATACGAGCATCGGTTTCGCGTGGCAATTGAGCCTCTAGTTTTTTGATGGCATCTGGTACTGCTCGCAAATCTTGTTTCACCAAAGGGTTTCGCCGCAATACCGTCACCCGCTCGGCCATCATTTCAACCTGCTTTGTCCATCCAGCAAACTGGTTTGCCAACTCGGCCATACGTGCGCCATGGATGCCTTTGCCACTGGCGGCCTTGGCAATCCGATCAATTTCTTGTTGGTATGCGCGGGCCTGCCCAATATGATCGATCAGGTCAGGGTCAATTTTGACCACTTGCGATGCTTGCCAATTGGCGTTTTTTACATCGCCGCGCCGTTCAGCCCTAGCAGCCTGCCGGTCAGCAGTGCGTTGCTCACTGGTTTCCATTTGATTAGAGCGAGATTGCCCACCACCTAAAAATATACGTGATGCAATAATCATCTCAGGAATGCCCATCGCCATAATTGGGATGAATGACCAAGGAAATGGATTGCGGTCACCAATGCTGGTCACAATATTAAGCCCCAATAAAAAACCTTGAACAGCAATGAGCGGAGTAACCCGCTGCAAAAAAGTGCGCATATTTTCAGACATAATGTTTTAAGATATTATCGCACCAGAAAAGAAATTTTGACTCATTTTATAGAATACCCGCCAAAATCACAATGCCAAAATCACGATTGTTATTCTCGACTAGAATAATAATCGTAATTTCGGTGAAACCTGCTTATTGATATATTTCAATACGAAGCTCACCTCAAAAAGTTGTAATCGCGGCTATTTTGCGCTATTTCCGCATACAATACACAACATGATTACCAATGACAGCCTGATTTGGAACTACAACCGGAATATGACCGTCTATGCCAATAACTATTTGGCAAATCTTACCCACGCCCATTCACTGGTGCAACCGCCCATCGAAGGCAATTGCATTAATTGGATTTTAGGCCATATTGTGGCTTATCGCAATTATGGGCTTAAAATGTGTGGCCTAGCGCCCGTCGTTTCAGATGAAATTGAACATCGCTACGCCAAAGATTCTGCCGCAGTAAAAGGCGAGGCACCCGATATTGCAAAATTTGAAGATTTGCGCAACGCATATTTCACCGCGCACGAGCGCTTAATGGCCTATATTGCCAAAATGAGCGCCGAACAAGCCGCCGAGGTGATTAGTGCCGCCAGTTTTACCCAAGCCCGCGCCGAATTACTCACCACCTTTTTGCGCCACGAGTCATACCATTTAGGCCAACTCGAATGGCTACGTGTGTGGGCCACCCATAGCAGATAAGAGGTAGCAAGTAGCAAGTGGCAAGTAAAAAGTGCATTTTTTACTTGCCACTTGCTACTTGCCACTTTGCCACTTTAATTATGAGACGAATTACAACCAGTTGGTACTCTGACCGATTAATGGCAAATATGCCACTGGCGACATGGGGGCACGCAGGCGTACCTTTATTAATGTTGCCCACCGCCGCCGCCGATTATCTTGAATATGAGCGTTTTTTGATGATCGACTATATGAAAGGCTGGATCGACGCTGGACGGGTGCGTATTTACTCGGTTAATAGCGTCAATCAGCGTTCATTACTCAACCGCGATACATCGCCCGATGCCAAAATTGAGCTAATTAAACGCTATAACAGCTATCTCACTGAAGAAGTGATGCCCCTCATTCGCCAAGACACCGGCGACCCTAATCCCATGCCGTTGGTCATGGGCATTAGCCTCGGCGGTTACTTGGCGGCCAATCTCTTTTTTAAAAATTCAGATATTTTTGGCGGTGCATTGCTTTATAGTGGCACTTACGATATTAAAAATTATCTTGATGGCTATTACAACGATGATGTCTATTTTAATAACCCAATGGATTATTTGTCAAATATGAACGACGAATATCATCTTGCACGGTTACGTCAAAGACGCATTATCTTATTTACCGGGCAAGGTGATTATGAAGCGCCAGACCGCACCCGCGCTTTGTCAAATGTGCTTAGCGCCAAAGGCATCAATCATTGGTTAGATGTGTGGGGTTACGATGTGAACCACGACTGGCCTTGGTGGCGCAAAGCCATTGTGCATCACTTTACCGCCTTGTTTGGCGGGTTGTAATACCAAACACCAAGCGTCTTTAAAACAAATTTCCGCCGAACACACTGTCGTTTCGTGTCAGGGTTGGTAAAGCCAACTCCGACACGAAACGACAGTGCGTTCGGCATTACATCTTTTTGTCACTCAATTATTAAGCAGACTCGTTTACATGCCGAAGCAACAAGGCCACAACACCCAGCAACACAATTTCGGCGGCAAAAAAATAGGAATAGCGGCTAAACACACCACCGCGCAATAGGTCTAATATTGCGCCCCAAATCATAGGCGCAAACCCCGCCGCGAGGCTAATTAGCACCCCATATAAAGTAAAAAATTGCGGGCCGCCAGCCCGATCACCAAACATATTCATTAATAACCGTGTGGATGGTGCTTCGAACACAGAGATAAAGAAACCATTGGCGACCAAAATCATAGGCACAAGTAACACGCCAAAGGTGATGATTTTGAGCGCCATGAGCAGCCATAACACATAATAAACCACCCAACACACCAAAATCGCCCGCATAAACGGCTTGCTCCCCATACTATCCAGTCGTGGGCGAATATAAAATAGCCCGATCATCGAGGCAATCGAAGCCCCCGCCGATAATAGCACCAAGCTACCATCTTG
>CAZLOF010000110.1:0-10353 GCA_964560745.1 uncultured Thermoflexus sp. | reverse complement strand
GTTCGTCGATCTCGCCAAAGGTGCGTAAATCGATCATAGTGCGCAGCCCCAACCCCAACAATCGCTCGCGGGCTTGCGACGATAAGTGATGGAGGCCGTCACTGCGAAATAATACGCCATGTCGAATCCGCCGCCCGTCGTGGGTCACATAGCCACCGGCATCGCGGGTGTTAAAGCTGGTTTCAAGTTTAATATGTCGCTGGAAAACAGAAGAAATGTGTGAGTTTTGCATAATTAAAGAGATAAGTTTAGTGCAAAAAGTTTTACTTTTAGGGATCGGCAAATTTATGTTTAAGTTGATTGATAAGATAAATTAGTATAAAATGTAGTTGTATGTAGGTGGTGTGATGGGGAAAGTTACGATTGGTATTAGATTCTCGAATATCAAACCCAACGAAATACGCTTGGGCGAGTTAGCAAAAGTGTTAAATCATTTTGAGGGATTGATCGTTTCTCATATTCAAGAAACACGCCCACAGATCACTAAAGAAGCTTTAGGAATTTCTTTAGTGAGCATTGTTGAGGGCAGCACTGGCCTTATTTGTGATTCAATTTTACCTGAGGTTGCAGTCCCAGCATATCAAGAGATTGCTCATTTAATAGGTCAACAACAATTTTTACAATTCAAGGCACAGCCATTAAGCCATTTAGTTGAAATACATGATTTTTTAAATCGACACACTACACCTGCTGAGTTTTTATTAAAGAACGGATCAATTCAAATAGAAACAGTATTATTGGCAGAAACAAAAATACCGAATCATCCAATCATGTATTCTGAACAAGTTGTATATGGTCATGTAACTTGGGTAGGTGGTAAAACACCAAAGGTATGGATTGATCTTCCCAATGGCAAGCAATTAGGATGCGATGTGAAAAATTATGACTTGGTGCGTAAGATTGGAACACGGTTGTATACGTGGGTTGGACTACGTGGTATAGCAAAAATCGATACGGGTTCTTTAGAAATTATCAAATTTGAAATCAAGGAATTACTATCTTATGAAGATAAACCCATAGATGAAGCATTTACAGATTTAGCAGACCTTTTTGGCAATAGATTTGATGCAATTGAAGATGTTGATTCTTATGTTTCTAAGTTACGCCAAGAGGTATTTGCATGAGTGTTATATGTATTGATACAAACATTGCAATATGGGGTATAAAACGGCAGTCATCAAGTACTCAAGTTGATATGATTCGCCGTGCAGAGATATTTCTAAGTCAACTTAAGAAAGATGATAAGCGAATCTTAATCCCATCAATAGTATTGGGGGAAATGTTGATTGATGGCAATAGTGCATTCTTATCTGATATACAGTCACGTGTAGAGCGTTCATTTATAGTGGGTGATTATGGAGCATTGGCTGCAATGCACTTTGCAAGATTGTGGCGCAACTATAACGGATCACTCGATGTTAAAGAGTTGCGTGAATCTGGAAAAACACGACATGAGCTTAAAGCTGACCGTATGATAGTTGCCACTGCTATTGCATTCGGCGCTGAATGTATCTATAGCCATGATCCGGGTGTCAAATTGTTTGGGGGGAAAGAAATCGAAGTTCGAGAATTACCTGTATTGCCAGATCAACTTTTTCTTAACCTGAGTGAATTCTCTAAATAGCCGCGACCATCCACGCAGAACACCGAGGCCCATTTTGAAAATCGTTCATATTTACAAAGATTATTTCCCTGTGCTGGGTGGCATGGAAAACCATATTCGCCATATCGCCGAAGCATTTGCGGCGCGGGGGCATGATGTGACTGTGCTGGTCACCAATACCGCCAATCGCACGGTCATTGAAATGATGAACGGGGTGAAAGTGATCAAGGCAGCCCGACAAATTCATGTGCAATCGGCCCCGATCAGTTTTCAATTTCCGCGTTGGGTGGCCCAAATAACTCAAAATGCCGATATTGTGCATTTGCATGCGCCTTACCCCATTGGCGAAGCCTGCAATTTGTTGTTTGGGCGCGGCAAAAAGACCATTATGACGTGGCAAAGCGATGTAGTGCGCCAAAAAACGCTGCTGCGTTTTTATGCGCCCATTTTGCGCCAAGTGATTAAACGCGCCGATCACATCATTTTGTCGAGCGAAATCTATGGGCGCACCTCGCCGTGGGTCAGCCCATACCTCGATAAATGCACTGCCGTGCCGCTTTCGATTGACCCAGCGCGTTTTAAACTGCTAGCCACCTCCGAGGTCTTTAAGACCTCGGAGGTGTTTAAGACCTCGGAGGTGTTTGCCTTGCGCCAACGCCTCGGCTTGCCGAGCGACAAATTTTTGCTGCTCAGTGTCGGGCGGCTGCGATATTACAAGGGTCTCGATGACCTTATTCGCGCTTTGCCCAAATTGCCGCCCGATGTAATGGCGGTGTTGGTGGGTATTGGCCCAATGGCCGACGAATGGCGGGCATTGGGCCAATCGCTTGGGGTTGCCGAGCGCATTATTTGGCCGGGCGAAGCCAGTGATGCCGAGGTGCTCGATTATTACCGCGCTTGTGATGTGTATGTCAACCCCGCCAATTCACGCGCCGAGGCCTTTGGCATCTCGATCTTGGAGGCACTGGCTAGCGGCCTGCCGGTCATCTCTACCGAGGTCGGCACGGCCACCTCGTGGATTAACTTACATGGGGTGACGGGGTTGGTTGCGCCGCCTTGCGACCCGGCGGCCTTGGCACAAGCTGTTTTAACGCTTTATCGAGAGCCGCTGCGCACCCAAAGCTATGCCATCGCGGCACAGCGCCGCGCTTTTAGCGAATTTAATGAAGCTTTGATGTTGCAACGCATCGAGGCCGTATATCAGTCGGTGAGCAACGCGCCTTAAAACGGTGCATAAAGGCGTTGTTTGTAAAGCAAAACGGGTGTATTTTGGCACTATTTGCCAAAATGCACCCGACATGTTGCATGACCAAGCTGTTTAAAAACTAAGGTCGCGGCGGAAATAGCCCTTGAACACAGATGAGGTATTGAAGGCCTTGTGGTGCCTTGTCAGCTAGATTCGGCAAAGCGAAGGTGGTGGTTCCATTTCCACCATATGTGGTGCCCACTAATGCATACAATGCTTGGTTTTGACTTATTTGTATTATCTGCCCTTTACATGGCATCCAATTAACGATACCGTCGCTAAAATACCTTGTCGCAGGAAATAATGCGACCATGCCCATATATGCGTCCATTTTGAAACTCCTATATTTTTAATTGAAAACTGTGTAATCAGATAAAAAATTTTATTTATCTGGCTACAAATCAAGCCTCAATTATAATCAAAATCATCGTAAATTCTATAATAATTACTTAAATGTTGCATGAAACTTAAAAAAAACAATCACTTAGCAATCTATCAGAAAAACCAACTCAACAAATATTACACCACCGACCCTAATAGTAACAACATGAGTATGCTAGGATTCAGCCCCAAGCTCACGGCTCACGGCTCATGGCTTACAACTCATCGCTTCCAAACCAACCAATGATTTCACCTCAAGCATTTATCCATTCACATGCCATTGTCGAGCCGGGCGCGACAGTGGGCGCAGGCACGCGGGTGTGGGCGTGGGCGCATGTGTTGCCCGGCGCCGTTATCGGCGACGATTGCAATATTTGTGATCACTGCTTTATTGAGAATGATGTCACCATCGGCAACCGTGTCACCATTAAATGTGGCATTTATTTGTGGGATGGCGCACGCATTGGCAACGATGTGCATTTGGGGCCAAATGTGGTGTTTACCAACGACCTTTACCCGCGCAGCAAACAGGCGTTTGAGGTGGGCATCACCATCGTACAGGATGGCGCGAGTATTGGGGCGAATAGCACCTTGCTGCCCGGCATCACCGTTGGCAAATATGCCCTCGTGGGCGCGGGCAGCGTCGTCACCCGCAATGTGCCAGCCTTCTCATTGGTGCGTGGCAACCCAGCGCGGCGCGTAGGCTGGGTGTGCGCCTGTGGGCAAAAGCTCAAACTCTCGGCCACACATCCTCATTTCACCTGCCAATGCGGCAAACAGTTTGAATGGGTGAGCGAAGCGTTGATCGTTGAGAGTGCATAAAAGTTGAGAGTTGAGAGTTGAGAGTTGAGAGTGATAGTCAAAATTACGAACTTCACTTTTAACTCTTAACCCTCTACCCTTAACTCTCAACTCTCAACTCTCTCCCCTCAACTCTCTACCGATCCAACAATCGTCTCAAGAATCATATTGATGATGCCCATGACGATACCGGCGATGATGGCGACGGTCCAATCACGAATGACCATCATTTCCGGGCCAACCAGTCGTGCTGTTAGCAACAACATGCCGCCATTGATGACCAAAATAAACAAACCCAGTGTGAGGATGACCAACGGGCATGACAACGCGGTAACGATGGGTTTGACCAAAGCATTCACCACCCCAAACACCGCTCCCAAAATAAGCAGGTTGACAATGCTACCTGATACTGTCATGCCGGGCAACAAATAGGCTGTAGCCCACAAAGCAATCGCGTTTACGACAATTCTGATAATAAATGACATATTTTTACTCCTTACAATATTTTACGCATAAATTGCGAAAAAGTTGTTGTGAGCCGTGAGCCATGAGCTTTGAGCCTTGAGCCTTGAGCTTTGAGCCTTGAGACATGAGCCTTGGGCTTTGACTAATGACTCGTGACTCGTGATCCAAGCTCAAAGCTCACGGCTCACGGCTCACGGCTTATGGCTCATGGCTCAAAGCTCACGGCTTCCTCACCACTCACTACTATAATGTCCCCTCGGTATGTCCGTCAACAATTGCTATCTGATCGAATTGCCCAAAGTATCTGAACCACGCGGCAACCTGACCTTTATTGAGGAAACACGCCATGTGCCGTTTGAGATCAAACGCACCTATTACTTATATGATGTGCCAGCGGGTGCAATGCGAGCCGGACACGCCCACAAAGAATTGCAACAATTTTTAATTGCGCTATCGGGCAGTTTTGATGTGCTGCTCGACGATGGGCAAGAGAAAAAACGTTATCACCTAAACCGTCCTTATGTTGGGTTATATGTTTGCCCAATGGTATGGCGAGAATTGGATAATTTCTCGGCAGGGTCAGTTTGTCTCGCGCTGGCCTCGACCTTTTTCGCCGAATCCGATTATTACCGCGAGTATGATGCCTTTTTGCGAGCCATAAAATCATGAATAACCGCCCCCCCCGCGAACGCGGCAACACCCAAGCCTTACGCCGTTCGCTCACTTTTCTCAAACCATACGGCCTCATTACGTTAGGCGCGTTCATCAGCATGGTGTTGGTGAGTGTGTTGGGCCTACTTACCCCGCAATTGCTAAAATTTATTGTCGATGAGGGCATCACGCCCAAACTGGTTGACAATGTTTGGCGCGGGGTGGCTTTGTTGATCGGTGCGGCGGCGGTGCGGGCAGCCTTTACCTTTGCCCAAACCTATTTGGCCGAGCGTGTGTCACAAAATGTGGCCTTTGATTTGCGCAATCAAATTTTCAACAAACTCAGCACCCTCAGCTTTAGCTATCACGATCAACAACAAACCGGCCAATTAATGACCCGCGTCACCAGCGATGTCGATGTGTTGCGTCAATTTATCGGCGGGGGGTTGTTGCAACTCATTGGCTCAGTCATTGTGTTAATTGCTGCCGCGGCTGTATTAATCAGCATGAATTGGCAATTGGCGTTGATTGAATTGGCGTGTATTCCCATCATTTTCGTTTTTCTTGGCTACTTTATCGCCCGTGTGCGCCCATTATTCTCAAAAGCCCAAGAGCGTTTGGGCAAACTTACCACCATTTTGCAAGAAAATTTGGCCGGTATTCGGGTGGTGCGGGCATTTGCGCGTGAACCCCATGAAATCAGCCGATATCGTGGGGCCAATCAGTTGTTGATGGATGTCAATATTGATGCTGCCAAACGCATTTCAGTCACGTTTCCGCTGTTGTTTCTTATCGTCAATATCGCTACCATGTTGGTTGTGTTAGTTGGCGGCATTCAAGTCATCAATCAACAATTGAGTGTGGGTGACTTAGTGGCGTTCAATTCATATCTGGCGGCGTTATTACAGCCGGTTTTCCAATTTGGCTTTTTGGCGGCTTCGATCTCACGCTCAGGGGCCAGCGCCGAGCGCATTTTTGAAGTGTTAGATGTTGAATCGGAAGTGAAAGACAAAGCCAATGCTAAGCCCTTGCCAGCGATCAAAGGCCGAGTCGAATTTAAGAATGCCGCATTCAAATTTGCCGGGGCCGAGCGCCCAACCCTGAGCGATGTGTCATTTGTGGTTGAGCCGGGGCAAACCGTCGCCATTTTGGGGCGCACCGGCAGCGGCAAAAGCAGCATTATCAACCTCATCCCCCGTTTTTACGATGTGCGCAGCGGCAGTGTGCTTATCGATGGGCATGATGTGCGTGATGTCACCCTGACCTCGTTGCGCAGCCAAATTGGCATTGTGCTACAAGATGCCGTGCTGTTTAGCGGCAGCATTCGTGAGAATTTGGCCTATGGCAAGATGGATGCCAGCGACGATGAGATTGTGGCGGCAGCCAAGGCCGCCCAAGCCCATGATTTTATTATGGCTTTCCCAGATCGTTACGATACCATCATCGGTGAGCGCGGGGTGGGGTTAAGCGGCGGGCAAAAACAACGCATCGCCATCGCCCGCACCTTGTTGCTCAAACCTGCTATCCTCATTTTCGATGACAGCACCTCGTCGGTTGATGCCGAAACTGAGTATCAGATTCAACAGGCTTTAGACGAATTGATGCAAGGCCGCACCAGCTTCGTTATCGCGCAACGCATTAGCACGGTGCGCAACGCCGACCTGATTTTGCTGATGGATGAAGGCAAATTGGTGGCACATGGCAAACACGAAGAGTTGCTGCGCGATAACCATATGTATGGTGAGATTTTAGACAGCCAAGTGATTGGGGGGCAATCGTAGCGCTGTGTCATCATGCACGACATAGAAGTCGTCATGATGGGTTATCTCACCCGATAGCACGAAAATAGCTGCTAAAACATCGGGTATCTAAGCGCAAGTTGTAGCTACAACTTGCGCTTAGATACCCGATGTTTGTGTTATTTTTACCTTAGCCAACAAACAAAATCAGAATTTTGGGTAAGGATCAAGATAATGACTGAATCGCCAAATTGTCATTTTGCGTAACATCTGTCATTTCGAGCAGAGCGAGAAATGACGGTTTCGCTATCATTTTGACCCTTGCAAAAATCAAGATTTTGTCAATTTCTTATCAAGAATTACGACTTGGGTTGTAATATGCTTAGATGGAGTTACGATTATGAAAAACGATGTCTATTTCCTGCTTGCACTGTTGCCCTCTGTCGCATTATTTGGATGCAGCGGGTCATCAACGCCCCTTGCCACAATCCCCCCCACGAATGTTGCGGTGACGAATACACCCATGCGCCCAACCGTCACTAGCGCCCCAGCAACAAATAACCCGACGGCTGAAGCCCCAAAAACAGCGGTCACCCCTCAACCGACAATGACGGTAACGCCAAAGTTGGTCAATGACCCCAAAAACTGCACTTACATAATTGAAGGTGTCAAGATAACGCTAAAAGATGGCAGCGCCGAAACCGCCTCGGCACCCGGCGCTGCTAGCAAGACACGCACAAATTATTTTGGTAATGAAGCCAGTGGCGATTTTAATCAGGATGGCATTGCTGATATTGCTTTGATTCTTACCCAAAACCCGGGTGGCAGCGGCACATTTTATTATGGGGTGGTGGCTTTGGGCAGCAATGTTGGCTGTAATGGCACAAATGCTGTTTTGTTGGGCGATCGTATCGCCCCGCAATCGACCACTTTTCAAAATGGCGAGCTTATCTTTAACTATGCCGATCGTAAGCCAAATGAACCGATGACGGTCAAGCCATCAGTTGGGGTTTCAAAATATGCCAAAGTAAACGCCGACAAATTAATTGAGGTGCAAAAAACGGCGAGTGCAACCCCAAACGCAACCCCGCAAAATGTGATTGTGGCAAATTATGTATGTAACGAAGGCAAATCATTTCGGGTTGAATTTAGCAAAGATCAGGTCAATTTGACCATGAATGGTAAGACGTATTTGCTCAAACAACAAATCAGCGGCAGCGGTTTTCGTTATGGCAATGCTGATATGCTGATGGTTGGCAAAGGCGACTCAGCCTTGCTCGAAGATGCAAAAGGCGCACCGCTAGCAAGCAATTGCAATGCGAATACAAAACCTATTGCAACAACAACTGCTCAAACCTTGACCGGCAGCGCATGGCGCTTGGTTGAAAGCAGCAAAGATGGCAAATCGGCCCCGAATGTTGAATCAACCCTCACTTTCGATGCCAAAAATGCCTCTGGCAAAGGTGGGTGCAATCGTTTTAGTGGCAGTTACACCGTAACTGGCGATAAAATTCAATTTGGGGCTTTCGCCAGCACCCTCATGGCTTGTATTGAAAATGAGGTCGCAACGCAAGAAGCGTGGTATCTCAAATCGCTCGGCACAGCGAATCGCTATGAAGTAAGTGGCAATACCTTGCGTATTTATTTTGAGGCTGGCAAACAGGTGTTGACCTTTGCCAAGAAGTAGGGGCACGATCCGTGCCCCTACACAATCAAATCAGCATTAAAATTAAAGGGTAATGACAGCCTCACCCCCCTTTACCCGAACCCCGGCTTACCTATCACTCATGGTTCATGCCGATGCCATGAAGCATAAACATCTGCGCGATTTGTTTCGGCATGACCCCAATCGTGGCGAAAATTTTGTGGCCCGTGCTGCTGGTTTGTATTTTGATTATTCAAAACACATCATTGCCGACACTACCCTGCGTTTGTTAGTGAAATTGGCCGACGAGCGCCAACTTGATCAACACATCGCCGCCATGTTTCGCGGCGACAAAATCAACCGCACCGAAGACCGCGCCGTGTTGCATGTGGCCCTACGCGCCCCGCGTGAGGCCGAGATTATGGTTGACGGGCAAAATGTCGTGCCCGATGTTCACGCGGTGCTTGACAAAATGGGACATTTTGCCGAGCGGGTGCGCAGCGGTGAATGGCGTGGGCATACCGGCAAGCGCATCAAAAATATTGTCAATATCGGCATTGGCGGTTCTGACCTCGGCCCCGTGATGGCCTATGAAGCGCTTAAGCCTTACACCGCCCGCGACATGGTTTTTCGTTTTGTCTCGAATGTCGATGGCAGCGATTTTGCCGAAGCCGTGCGTGACCTCGATGCCAGCGAAACCTTGTTTATCGTGGCCTCCAAAACCTTCACCACGCTCGAAACCATGGCCAATGCTGACCTTGCGCGGCAATGGGTGCTGGCGGCCTTGACCGCCTCCGAAGCCATCGCCAAGCACTTTGTGGCAGTATCGACCAACGAAAAAGCCATACGCGAATTTGGCATCGACACCGCCAATATGTTTGGTTTTTGGGATTGGGTGGGTGGGCGGTATTCGATGGACAGCGCTATTGGGCTTTCGACCATGCTCGCTATCGGCCCCGACCATTTTCGCGCCATGCTTGACGGGTTTCATGCCATGGACGAGCATTTTCGCACTGCCCCCTATTTAGAAAATTTGCCCGTCATCATGGGGTTGTTGACGGTTTGGTATGTCAATTTCTTCGGCGTGAGCAGCATTGCCGTGCTACCCTACGACCAATATCTCAAACGTTTTCCCGCCTATTTACAACAATTGACGATGGAAAGCAACGGCAAAAGCGTCACGCTTGCGGGCGAACGGGTTGACTATGCCACCGGGCCGGTGTATTGGGGCGAACCGGGCACCAACGGGCAACACTCTTTCCACCAACTTATTCACCAAGGCACGGCTGTCATCCCCTGCGATTTCATCGGTTTTAAGCATACGCATAATCCGCTGGGCAGCCATCATGCCTTTTTACAGGCCAATATGTTGGCGCAGGCCGAGGCCTTGGCTTTTGGCAAAACCTACGAGCAATTGCGAATCGAGGGCGTGAGCGAGGAAATGATTCCGCATCGTCTTTTCGAGGGCAATCGCCCCTCGAGTATGATTTTGGCTGAGCAACTGACCCCAACCACCTTGGGTAGCCTGATTGCGCTGTATGAACATAGCGTATTTACCCAAGGTGTCATTTGGGGCATCAATTCATTCGATCAATGGGGTGTCGAGTTGGGCAAAGTGTTGGCCAAGCGCATCATTCCCGAACTGCAAAACCCTGCCGCGGCGCTCAATCATGATAGCTCGACCAATGCGCTCATTCGTTTTTTGCGTGGTTAATTTAAGCCGACTAAACTAAAGTGAGGCAAGTTTACAGAACTTCCGCAGGGCTGTTTAAAAGCCGCCTCGTCATTTCCGCGAAAGCAGGAATCTATAACCAGACAGGCG